>NZ_CAUPFR010000008.1:0-28952 GCF_963510575.1 uncultured Anaerococcus sp.
TATGCTAATGTAATAATTTAGTAATTTTGAAGTATAATATAAATGTTATCATCACTCTCATTAGCATGAGGGGAGGTGAGATCATGCGAGAAGTGTTTGACTTCATTCTTGCCGTCGCAGCGGGAGTAGTTGGTAACTATATCTGCAAATGGCTAGATGGCAAGAGAAAAGATGATAATTAGCATGAAAAAGAGACGAGCTACCGACTCGTCTCTTTTTGTGATTCCATGCTTTGTGTTTGACTTCATGGTTACTAATATTATACTCGTTAAAACTGTAAATACAAATGTAATGCAATTATCATGGAAAAATAATAATGTATTAGAAAAGTCATTTGTTACTTTAGTAATTTTAATCTCACTCAAAATATTGGGCTTGGGCCTTGTAGAGTTTGGAGTAGAGATTATCGTAGGTCATTAACTTTGAATGGCTATCGAAGGCGGCGGCTTTTCCGCCATCTAGTAATAATATTTTGTCGGTAAACCTTGATGAGCTCATCCTGTGGGAGATGAAGATGGCAGTTTTGCCCTCAGTCATTTCGTTAAAGTGCTCGTAGATCTTGCTTTCTGCAAGGGGGTCTAATGATGCTGTTGGTTCATCTAGGATTAGGAAGTCTGCGTCTTGGTAGAGGGCACGGGCAATGGCTAGCTTTTGTTTTTGACCAAGGGATAGGTCTGTTGCGTTTTCGTAGATGTCCTTATTTAGGTAGGTTTCAAGGCCCTTTGGCAGTTCTTTTATTTTCTCATCTAGGTCTAGCCTTCTTATAATTTCATCAGTTTTATCTTCGCTAAAATCCTTATTTCCAATAATATTTTCTTTGATTGTAAAAGGCATGATTGAAAAGTCTTGGAAGACTCCGCTTATTTTTTTATAGAGAGATTTTTTACTGATGTTTTTGATATTTACCCCGTTGTACAAAATTTCTCCAGAATCAATGTCAAAAAACCTTAGGAGAATCTTGACTATAGTTGTCTTTCCAGCGTTATTTACACCTACAATCGAGATTTTTTCACCCTTATTTATCCTAAATGACAAATTATCGATGATTTTTCTGTCAGATCCTGGATAGGTAAAGGTCACGTTTTTAAATTCAAGGCACTCAAAATCTTCGGCTTCCTCTAAATTTTCTTCTTTGTCAGAATCTAGGATATAAAAATCGTAAAGAGGTTCGAGATTGGCAAGGCTCATTATAAAGTCTGCTAGCTCTGAAAACATTGTTTGAAAGGAAGTCATGAAGTTTTCGTTGGCAGAAATAATAGCAGAAAAAGATCCAAAGGAAATCTGTGGGCCGTAGGCTGCTGAGAGGGTCCTCATTGCCACATAGGTGTAGGAAACTAGTCTTAAAATTGATTCTAAAAATATTTTAATAGCTCCCATGTTGGCCTCAAAGGCAAACTTATCTTCAAATCCATCCATCATTTGGTCTAAGTATCCTTTTGTTTTTGACTGAAGCATTTCACCTAGATTGAAAACCCTAATTTCTTTTTGATAGTGGGGACTTGCCATGAGGGAGAAATAATAGGAAAATCTCCTGTTTACATTTACAATTTCTAGGTCAAACTTGCTTGTATAAGCAGATTGCTTGCCATTTACAAGGATTATTAAAAGTGAAATCAAAATTGAAAAACCAACCAAGTAAGGGGAGAAGGATATGATTACAAGGGCTGTTCCTATAATGGTTGTCACACTTGTTATTATATCCTTAAGGCATGATAGCAAGTTATGGATAGCTCCCATATTAATTGCGGCATTGGCTTTTTCCTTTAGGTCTAGGGTGCGAGGATTTTCTATATTTTGATAGGTCAAATCCATGGCTTTTTTGGCAAGTTCAAAGGTCAAATAATCATTAATTCCCTGGCGTCTTACGAATTCCTCTCGGTTTAAAAGCCTTTCAAGGCTTTCTAGGAGGATTTTTCCTACAATTAAGAGTAGGACAATTTTAATAAACTGGTCAGCTGGCTTTGGGTCTGTGATTTGGTTAATAAAAATCATTGGCACAAAGATATTTACCATGGTTGCTGCTGCTGGAGCAAGGGCATTTAGGATAATAACTGGTATATAAAGAGGATCGTTTTTTGCCGTAATTTTTGCAAAAAGCCATAGGGCTTTTAATTTATTTTTCATGATTTTCCTCCAAGTAGTATTTTCTTTGGGATTCGTACATTTCTTTATAAAGTCCATCTTGTTTTAAAAGCTCATCATGAGTACCGTATTCTGTGATTTTTCCACCGTCAAGGAGCATGATTTTATCACAAAATCTGGTAGATGCTAGTCTGTGGGAGATGAAAATCAGGGTCTTATCCTTACTAATCTCATCAAGGTCCTTGTAGATTTTCTCTTCTGCAAGGGCATCGAGGGCTGCTGTTGGCTCATCCATTATTAATGCGCCAGCCTTTGACTTATAAAGTGCACGGGCGATTGCAAGTTTCTGGTTTTCCCCACCGGAGAAAAGTGTCCCATCATCGTGGATATTACGGGTCATTTGGGTATCAATTCCTTTTGGTAATTGGTCAAGCTTATATCCTAAACCTGCCTTTTTTAGACAATCGACAACTCTTTCTCTGTCGATATTTTTATCTGTTCCCGCCACATTTTCTGCAATGGAAACTGCGAGGGGTTCTACATTTTGTAGGACACTTGCAAAGGCGGCATACCTTTCTTTTAGGTCAAGGTCATTGGCATTTATACCGTTAATAAAAATCTCACCTGCTGTTGGCTTATAAAGGCCAAGGATTAGGGAAACAATAGTAGATTTACCAGCTCCATTTACACCTACAATGGCAACTTTCTCTTTTTCCCTAATAGTAAATGACAGATTTTCCAAAACTTTTCTATCAGATAGGGGATAGGAAAAAGATACGTTTCTAAACTCGATTGACATTGGTCCAGTAATTTTTTCTGATCCCTCTTCTGATCTAAGGTCCGCCCTAATCATATCAAAACCATCTGACACATAGAGGAGGTTTGACCTAGTTTGGGCAATATTCATCACAAGAGTCAAGACAACATTAGAGTAAATTGCAACTGATGTGATAAGTAGGGTTAGGTTTTTAAGTGTGATTTGATCTGCTAAAATTTTCTCTGTTAGAAAATAATAGCAAATGGCTTCTACACCCACGATAAGGACTGCAAGGACAGGTGATAGAAACATTTCAGGTTTGATAAAGTTCCTTGAAATCTTAATCACATTTCCTACAAGGGGTTTAAAGCCTTCTATGAACCTATCTTTGAAGGAAAATACCCTAATATCCTTGGCGAATCGAAAGTCGGAAGCTTCCCTATAATAGGCTTCGGTTTTTCTTCTAACCTTGTTAAGCTCACCCATGTGGGAGTGCCTATACTTATCAGTGTAAGTTCTAATCCCAAGTTGAATTAGGATTGAAATTATGGCAAAGATAAAAATTAGGGGAGATAATTTTGCCATAATTACAGAAATTATTACAAAGGAAAGGATATTTGCCAAAAGCTTATACATATCGTGGTAAATTCCCTCAAGGCCTGTGACATTGTTAGAAAAAGGTTCAAATCCTCTGGAAAATTCGGCCATGAAGAGAGAATTTTCCCCAAGACCGTAGTCCATTTCCATGATAGGACCACTTGCTCTTATAAAGGATTCGAGCCTTGTCCCCATATAGGTCGAGTAAGTTCTACGCTCAATCTGATTTGATACCATAGAACATATAAAAATTATTAGGGCGTAGGCTAAAATAGTTAAAATCATTGTCCTAAGGTTGGTATTTTTGTTTATGAGATCTACCAAATAATACATGATAAAGGCCTGGATAATAGGAATTAGGCCTGCTGTAATAGGATAAATTAAAAGCGATAATTTAATTTTAAGATTGTCCTTAAAAGGCACATAGGCCATCTTTAGAAGGTCAAAATTTGAAAGCTTACCGGCCCTTAGATATGATTTTATGACTTCTTCGTCCTTTAGATTTTGGGCGAGATTTTCTTTTAGGTTTTTAAGATTCTTTTCCATAATTTTCCTCCTTTATGTCCTTAGAAAATTCAGTCAGTTCTTCTATAACTTTTTCAAAACCAGGTTTTCTCAGATAATAATAAGTCTTCCTGCCCTCAATGTATGCTCCAATAAAGCCACAAACGTGAAGTTGGCTTATGTGGTAAGAAAGGGTGGCAGGAGTTATATAAAGCTTGTCAGAAAGCTCTTTTGCATAGTAATTTCTTTCTTTTAAGAGGTCTAGAATGTCAATCCTGGTTGGATCTCCTAGGATTTTTAGGTATTGGCTAAGGTGTTTTAGTTTGTTTTCCTTTTTAACGAAGTCTTTATTTGAATAAATTCCAAATTTGATAAAGGCATCATCGTAATCTTCTGATATAAACTGAATCATGATCATGTTTGGTGCAAGGATAAGGCCATAGATGTTTAAAGGCTCATCTCTTTTGCTTAAAAAACTTGCTAAGCCAACTTGGTCTATTACTTCACTTACCTTTTTGTAGCCATCTTTTTTTATTTTTTCAAAATGTTCTGTAAACTCATCTTGAATTTTTGGAAAATTATTTTCTAAAATCTGGCAAATTTTTTCTAAAAGAGGATAGAGTCTATCGTAGATTGATTTCTTATTAGAAAAAGACCTTAAAAGTGCCATAGAAAGCTTATCTCCGTAGGGTAGACTAGCTATTAAGCTCAGAAAGTCTGATTTTAAAGCTTTTTTTGACCATTCTTTTAAGTTTGCTGATTTTAATTCTGGATCATCTATGTCAACACCTATATATCTTAAAAAAGATAGGTTGAAGACTAGTTCAAAGATCTCATAGGAAAATTCTTTAATAGAGCTAACATTGATATTTTGGAAAACACCTGCCATAAAAGGCAAATAATTTCCATCGTTTTCTGTAAATATGTAAAAAAGATTTAAAATATCCTCATTTTGGTCATGAAAAAACTCTTCTAGATAGGGAAGGGATTCCTTTTTTACACTTCTAACAAAGTCTGTATAGGCCTTGTTGTTGTAAAAAGCAGTATCTATTGAGGTTAAATTCATATCCTGGGAGTAATTAAAACCTGGATAGGAATCCTCAAAGGAGAAGAAGTTTTTGTTCTTAGCAGCTAGGTAGTTTGTATAAAGGTAAACCATAAGACCAGCTTCATTTACAAGTAAGGGCTGTTCTATGAGCTTAAAATTATAGAAATTAGTTTTCATTGTATATCCTTTCTTAGAATTATATCTAATAAATATTTTTATCTTAGATTTCTATTAACTTAATTATAAGATAAATACCATCTAACATCAAGACTCTTATATTCGATATTAATCTAAGATAAGGGTTAAAAGTTATTTATTTGACAAAATTTACGGAAAGTTTTAAAATAATAGACATACAAGGGAGTTCTAAAAAGATCTGAGAGGAGGCCTAGCCTCGACCTTACCTGATTTGGATAATGCCAACGTAGGGATGTATATTTTTTATGCATATTTTTTGAACTTTAGGACAAGCCTTGACTTGTCCTTTTTTTGTAAATAAGAAAAAGGAGAGATTATGAAAGAGAAGATGAATTTATTTGGAGAAAGAAATCTCCAAGAGAAGGAAGGAGAAGAAAATGAAAAAAACTTCTAATTTTGAAAACGGCCTGATTTGGTTTGGGGCGGGCGTATCTATAGCAGAAATTATTACCGGAACATATTTCGCACCCCTAGGCTTTAAAAAAGGTTTATTGGCCATGCTTATTGGCCACGCTATCGGCGCCATTTTATTATATATGGCAGGTCTTATAGGCGGTAGGACAGAAAAATCAGCCATGGAGACTGTAAAAATGTCCTTCGGTCAAAAGGGTGGCCTATTTTTTGCACTTTTAAATGTCCTCCAACTTGTAGGGTGGACTGCTATTATGATTTATGACGGGGCGATTTCAACTTCCCACGTCTTTGCCACAGGCCATATAATCTGGGCCCTTGTAATTGGCGCTTTAGTTATTCTTTGGATAAGGGTAGGTATTTCAAACCTCGGAAAGCTTAATACAGCTTCTATGTCGCTTTTGTTTATCCTTACAATCCTACTTTCCTTTAAGGTATTTAAGGGCGTAAATTTCGCCTCAGAAGCTAGTGCCGATGCTATGAGCTTTGGCCTTGCCATAGAACTTGCCGTTGCCATGCCACTTTCCTGGCTACCACTAATCTCTGATTATACAAGAGAGGCAGAAGACCCAAGGGGTGCAACCCTCACATCAACTCTCATCTACACCCTTGTATCTATGTGGATGTATGTCATTGGTATGGGCATGGCCCTACTTACAAAAGAGAGTGATATAGCAATGATTATGGTAAAATCTGGCCTAGGCTTGGCTGCGATTTTGATTATAATTTTATCAACAGTAACAACCACCTTCTTAGATGCTTATTCAGCAGGTATTTCTGCCGAATCACTTTCTAAAAAAATTAACGGTCAGAAGATAGGAATATTTGTCACCATAATCGGCACAATCGGTGCAATTTTATTTCCAATGGATGATATAACAGACTTCTTATACCTAATCGGTTCAGTCTTTGCTCCAATGATAGCCATTCAAATCGCAGATTTCTTTATCCTAAATAAAGATAAATCAGAAGCTGATATTTATTACAAAAACATGGTAATTTGGCTAATCGGCTTTATTGCAAACAGGGTATTTTTAAAGATGGATCTATTTATAGGTTCAACAATTTCATGTATAGTTGTTGTTATAATAGTAAAAATTTTGGCAGAAAAATTGATCAAAGATTAAAAAATGACGAGCAGGCTCTGATAGAGTTTGCTCGTCTTTTAGATTTAACCGATAAGGTCAAAGATAAAGGAGACTTCAAGGCCAGGGTTCTTATTCTCAAGGGTAAATCTCCCGTCATGTAAATCTGCGATTTGCTTGGCGATAAAAATCCCCAAACCATGTTTGGTAACGTTGGTTAAATCTTCTTCGTAAATTTTTTTAATAATATTTTCGCTAAGCCCCTCGCCTTGGTCTAGGATTTTAATAATTAGCTTATTATCAAGGTTTTGAAGGCTAATTGTGATTTTTCCTTCTGTATAAGTTAGGGAATTTTTTAGGATATTTTCGACCATCCTATAAAACAAGTTGGGTTCCATTTTAATCTTTATATCCGGGCTTTCTAGCAAGTTATCAAAAATAATTTCCCTGCTAGGATTTTCGTTTAACTTATCTACTGTGAGTTTTCTGATGATTTTAAGAGGGTTTTCAGCCTTGAAACTTTCCTTATCAATGTTAGCAAGGGACATGGTGAGATTTAGGCCCTCTAAGATATTTGAAATTTTTAAAACCTGATCTTGGATATTTTTGACATCAAGGTCGTTTTTACTTTCTTTATTAAGTTCCCAGGAAATTTTTGCAAGGGGAGTCCTCACATCATGGCTAACTCCCCTAATCCACTTACTTTGTGATTTTTTTAAGTTATTATATTTTTCATTGGCCCTATTAATTGCAAGTGCTAAATCTTTTAATTCTCCATTTTCATTCAATTTTTCATAGTCATCTTCAAAAAGTTTATCAATGGCCTTTTGGAGTGGGCTAAGGTTTTTAAATATATCCCTAATATCCATCCTGTAAAAAACATAGACAAAGAGTAAAAATAAAACTATAAATATGCCAACTAGCCATAAATTAAAAATAAGGTTCTGGTAGCTATAATAATTAAAGGGCAATTTATCTAGAGAATTTTTTGGGTAGGCAAAGATGAGTAGGCCATCTCCTAGGATATAGGTAAAGACAGGGTAGTCAGCCAAGTAATACCTGGTAAAGTCGGCTACGTCTGTGATTTCAAACTTATCCTTAACTTCCCTTGGCTTATCAAAAGCTTCGATGACTTTCCCGTCCTTATCTAGCCTAAGGGCCCAAATATCATTTTCTTTTAAAAATTCCTTGTTTTTTTCATTGAGATAGGAGTCGGTTTTGTTATTTTCCACATAGGAAAAAAGGTCGTTAGGATTTGGATATTGATCTCCTAGTTTGTAGTTAAGGTAGAGAAAGACCATTAGCAAAAAAATTAGAAAAAACAAAAGAGCAAGGATTCTTATTACGATTTTTTTAAATCTTTTTATTATATAATTAAACATCTTTGTCTTCTTTCACCAGTTTATAGCCCAAACCCTTGATGGTAATTAGGATTTTTGGCTCTCTAGGATTGTCTTCGAGTTTTTCACGAATCCTATAGATATGGGTGATTAGAGTGTTTTCATAACCATAGGAATCTTCCCAAATATTTTCCAAAATACGGTCAATCGAGACAATCATATTTATATTGTCAGCCAAATATGCAAGTATTTTAAATTGGGTAGCTGTTAGGGGGATTTCATCATTGTTTTTAATGAGTATGCCCTTGGCCTTATCAAAAATAACCTTACCTAAAGATATTTTTTCTTCATTTTTAATTTTTTTACTGCGTCTTAAAACCGCATCTATCCTCCAAAGGAGTTCATCAGGGAAAAATGGCTTGACTAGGTAGTCGTCGGCCTTGTTTTCAAATCCTTCCTTCCTGTCATCTATCCCATCAAGAGCAGATAGGATTATGACAGCCATATCGGAAGTTTTTCTTATTTCCTTTAGCAAATCAAAACCACTCCCATCTGGGAGCATTAGGTCAAGAACCACTAGGTCGATTTTGAAATTTGCAAGCTTAAACCTAGATTCTTTGAGGTTTTTGGCGGTATAAACTTTTTTAAAACCCTTGTCTTTTAAAAAATTATATAAATTTTCTAATAAATTTGTTTCGTCATCTACTATTAGTATAGAAAAATTGCTTCTAAAATCCATTTGCATCTCCTTATTATCCTAATTATACACCAGTCTTTATATTTTTTTGATTTTGTGATGTAAAAGTGACCTTGGCTAGATTTTATCGTTATCTTAGCCTGGTATCCTATTTTTAGGAGGAATAGTTATGAAAAAAATCTTAGAAATAAAAAATTTACAAAAATCTTATAACAAGAAAAAAGTATTAGATATTGACTATCTAGAAATCGAAGAGGGTTCAATTTATGGGCTTATAGGCAAAAATGGAGCTGGTAAGTCAACACTTATGAAGCTTATACTTGGTCTTGTGAAAAAAGACGGAGGCGAAATTAGGGTTTTTGGTGAGGAAGTAGGTCCTAAAAACCAAAAAAACCTTAACAAAAATCTTGGAGCCCTAATAGAAAATCCTTCCTTTTATGACCACTTAAGTGGCTATGAAAATCTTGAAATAATTTGCGAACTTAAGGGAATAGATAAGGGAGAAATTTCAAAAACTCTTGACCTTGTTGGCCTTAATAATGTGGGCAAGAAAAAAGCTAGAGATTATTCGCTGGGCATGAAGCAAAGACTAGGTATTGCCATCGCTCTTATTGGAAATCCTAAACTTTTGATTTTAGATGAGCCTATAAATGGTCTTGATCCTCAGGGAATCGAAGAGATGAGAAATTTATTTAAAAACATAGTGAAAAATACTTCCACAAGCATTTTGATTTCTTCACACATCCTCGATGAGATGGAAAAAATCTCCACCCACATCGGTATCCTCAAGGAAGGGAAATTAACTTACAATGGTAGTTTGGAAGACTATAGAAAACTTCATCCACCATTTATTTCCATCCAAACATCTGATAACTTAAAAGCACTCGCTCTTTTAGACTATGACCGAGCAAGGATTAAGGGCAAAAAGATTATTTTAGGCAAGCTTTCAAACAAGGAAATATCAGAAATTGTGAATTTCCTACATGGAAAGGTTGATATATACAGGATTGAAGAAGAAAAAGAAAGCCTAGAAAAACTCTTCATAGAAGAAAGCAGGTCTTAGTATGGCAAATCTAGAAAGAAAAAAATATAAGAGACTGGGGATAAATTTTCTAATCTTAATAGTATTTTTTGCCCAAATGCTAATTGTGGCAGGGGTCAGCCATTCAAAAACATTTGCGAATGGTCTTTATCCTCTAGCCTATATTTTAGATACTTATTTATTTATTTCCTTGCTGATAAATCCAATTTTAATCTCATCTTTGGTGAAAAAAGTGATTGAAATCGAGGAAAAAAACAAGATGTGGCAGTTGCAAGTGAGCTTGGGAGAGAAAGTTTCGTCTATACTTATAAATAAATTTAAAAACCTATCTTTAAAGCTAGTTTTATTGCAAATAGTAGAAGCTATTGTCTTTCTCCTACTAGCAAAAAAGTCAGCTCATTTTAATATGGATACTGACATGATCTTAAGATTTGGTTTGGTAAACCTATCTGCCATATTAATAAATTTATTTTTTATGGCCCTGTTTATGATCATAGAAATGAAATCAAAAAGAGTTTACACCCTGTCATTTATTTCAATAATTGGAGGGCTAACTGGAGTAATCACCATGCTTACATCAGAAACTCTCGCTTTTGTAAATCCCTTTGCTTGGATGGCAAGTTTATTAAATATTTCTTATGTAAGCGAAGGTGGAAAATTTATCCAGGTCTTAAATCCTATTAATTTTTATACACCAATCATCGCCCTTGTATTTTTAATACTTGCCGTTAACTATTTAAAGGCAATGAAGTCTTATAATTTATATAAGGACTAGGAGGAAAAATGTTAAAATTAGAATTAAAAAAAATAAAGTTTACAAATATCTTGTTGGTAAGTCTGATAATTCCCCTACTAGCAAACGCCTTTGGCCTCATAAATTATATGGGAAATAGACAAACTTTGGCACACGAATGGCAATCTTTGTGGACCCAGGTAAGCTTGTTTTACTTTTCGTTTTTCTATATACCATTAATTGCAATCGTAATAGCAAGTCTCTGGTCAACAGAACACAAGGCAGGCCTAAAATTTATCAGACTTAGTCCAAAGAAAAATATGGCCTTTGTGGGAGCTAAGATAATTTTAGCCTTCCTAATAATAAGCCTTTGCCAGTTATATTTTCTAGGACTTTTCTACTTGGGTGGGAAATTTATTGGAAATTTTTCGGCTATAGACTTTGGCATATATTTTTATTACACAGGCCTTAGTATCTTATTTTCTCTTCCGATAATAGGGATTTTTGGCGCCCTTGCCATAAGGATTAGGTCTTTTGGGATAGTCGTTCTCTTATCAACCGTCTTTACCATGTTTGGTTTTGCGAGCGCTTTTAGGTCTTTAAAAATTGTAGGTCTAAGTTTTTTGGCAATAGAAGCAAACAATTTAAGACCGATAAATCCTCATGATTTTGTCTTACTAAGTGTTTTTGCCCTGGTAGAATTGCTAGGATTTTTATGGCTATCAAATAAATTTTTAAAATATGAAAATAAATGATTTTTAAAAGCCAAGTCAAAAAGACGTCTTAAATTTCGCCCTAATTTACAAAAAAACTGGCCCCTTACTTGGTTTAATAATCGAGTTTGGGGTCAGTTTGGTTTTTTATTTGATATCTTCTATAGAAATATCGTAGAGGTCTTCGTAGAGGTAGGACTTGTCGATACCTTTCATGAAAACCTCCCTGTCGGTAATTTTATCTGTAAGGGCAGATTTTAGGAGGTGGTTTATTTCAAGGGTGTTTACAACCGACCTTTCCATGGCAGAAAGATAAGCAAATTTGTCTATCTTATCCCAATCCACACACTTGCCTAGGTTTTTCTTTAGGATTAGGTCAAGCCAAATCCTTGTTGCCCTGCCGTTTCCTTCTCTAAAAGGGTGGGCTACATTCATTTCTACGTACTTATTAATAATTTCGTCGAAAGTCCTTTCTGGCATTTTTTCTATTATGGCAAGGTTAGATTCCAAAAAAAGAAGGGTAGCAAAACGGAAATTACCTTTTGAAATATTTACTGTCCTAATTTTGCCCGCAAAATCAAAAACGTCTTGGAAAAGATAGGCGTGGATGTCTTTAAGACCTTTGAGATTTCCTATCTCATAATTCCCCAAAACTCCAAAATCCCAAAGTTCTTTGGCTCTTTTTTTACTTAAGTATTCTTTATTCCTATTCATATAATTACCTAGGGTTATTATACGATTTTAGATAAAAAATCCCCCAAAACCAAAGTTTTGGAGGAAAAGTCCTAGGCTAATTCCACCTTGTGGAAGTTTTTCTTGCCTTTTTTGATTATTATTCTATTGTCTTCAAAAATTTCTTCTGTGACTTCAAAGGCTGGGTCGGTGATTTTTTCATCGTTGATTGACACGCCGCCTTGTTGGACAGTTCTTCTTGCTTCACCATTTGATTTGGTTAGGCCCACTTCTGTCATGAGGGCAAGAAGACCCATTGGTAGGTTTGCTTTGTCAATTTGTGTTGTTGGCATGGCACTCTCATCACCTTTTCCAGAGAAAAGTGCTTTTGCTGCATCAAGGGCAGCGTCTGCTTCTTCCTTGCCGTGGGCAAGTTTAACTACTTCGTAGGCTAGGATTTCTTTTGCCTTGTTGATTTCTGCCGCTTCTGTTGCTGATCCTAATTTTCTACATTCAGCTGTAGGTAGGAAGGTTAATTGGAGTAGGAATTTCTCAACGTCCCTGTCGTCTACATTTCTCATGTATTGGAACATTTCAAATGGACTAGTCTTTTCCTTATCAAGCCAAACTGCACCTTTTTGACTCTTACCCATCTTAACTCCGTCTGCAGTTGTAAGGAGGGCAAATGTCATGCCGTAGGCGTCGCCATGTTCGTGTTTTTTAATCAAATCAACACCACCGATGATGTTTGACCATTGGTCAGACCCACCCATTTCAAGGGTTACACCATTTTCTCTATACATCTTTAGGAAGTCGTAAGATTGGAGAAGCATATAAGAAAATTCGAAAAATGTTAGACCACCGGCTGCCATCCTATTTTTGTAGGCATCTTTTTTGATCATTTCATTTACCAAAAATTCGCTTCCCACATCTCTTAAAAATCCTACAAAGTTAAGGTCAAGTAGCCAATCTTTGTTATTTAACATTTCAGCTCCGCCCTCATCAGAGAAGTCTAAAAATTTTTGGAATTGCTTGTAGAAACACTCTGCGTTGTGGTTGATTCTTTCTACTGTCATAACTTGGCGCATATCAGATCTTCCTGATGGGTCACCGATTAGGGTTGTACCACCACCGAGAAGGGCAACAGGTCTGTGGCCGTAATTTTGCATACGCATCATAACCATGATTTGGATAAGGTGGCCAACAGTTAGGGAATCAGCTGTAGCATCAAAACCACAGTAGAATTTCACAGATTCTGTAGCAAGTTTCTTCTTTAGTTCTTCTTCATTTGTCGCTTGCTCGTAGTAACCACGATCAACAAGCTCATCAAAAACATTATCGTATTCTTTTTCGTAAGTAAATTTCATAATTTTTCCTTTCGTATTTTTATTGTCATTTTGGACGCAAGTGAGAAATCCAATGAACAATGGATTTCAAAATCAAAATAGGCACAAAAAAAGAGCATAAAAGCGCAAAGACTTGCGGTACCAGCTTTTTTTATACTCGTTGCCAAACACAGACAGTTTGGCTTGCCTTAAACAAAATGAAAGTGTAATTTCAAAAAAACTATTTCAAGCTTTTCCTACTAGAATTCATTGTAAGTTTTATTCTTATAGACTATTTAACACTATGAGAAGACTTTTGTCAAATAAATCTCACTTTATTGGGGTATTTGATTATTGAAAGTAAAAAAGGGGGTAAAATAATATTAAGCAAAAGTTTGAAAATCATAGAAAGGAGCAATCATGAAAAAGAAATTTTTGGCAGGAGCCCTTGCACTTGTATTTTTAATGCCAAATGTAAATGTTTTTGCTAAGGAGAAAGACGTTAACAAAGATGTTGAAATTAAGGGAGATTATTCCTATGAAGATGGTATGTATCTTCCAGCCCTATATCATTTTGGCGTGACAAAGGGTAGGCAGGTCCATCCTTTTGGTGGCAGTAAGGTAGGTAAGATTTCTAAAAAAGAAAAGGAAGCAGTCCTAAAAAGAAATAAGGTTAAGAAATTAATAGCCCTTTACAATGATTACTATCAAGCTATAATCGGGATTTACAAATACGGCGATAAGAGAATGGCTAGGTGGAAGGAAGTAAAGACTATGACCAATCCTGTCTTTGGCAAGTTTACCAAGAAGAATTGGGTGGATATTTACGAAAAAGGTGCCAAAAATCTCCAACTTTGCCGTGATTATTTCAATTCTTTGGGCCTTGCTGATAGTGACTTCACAAATGAAAAGACCTTGAAAATGATCTATAAGCCTGAATTAAGCTTTGAGAAAATTGAGTCTTGCGGGGCAGAAGATACAATTGTTTTTAACCAAGGAATTTCAAGTGCTAAACTAGATGCCCAATCTAGGGAACTTACTGATGCAAATGGCGGAAAGTTAGTAAAGAAACTTGTGGAAAATCTTGATGGATATGAGCTTGGAGAACCAACAGAAGTCTTGGGCAAGTCGAAATCAGGTGCCTATGATCAGAGACTTTTTGTGGAAATTTATTTAACTAGGGATGACTCACAAATCCTCTTTCAGATGGCAGGCAAGGATGAAGAAACCTGGAGCGATTATTCCTTGAAAGATAAAAAAATCTCTAATTTCTATGGCCAAGAAATGCTACTTTCTTCATATAAAGAGGGAGGTTTATATAGGGCAGAGTTTAAAGATTTGGATAATGAATATTTGGTAGAATCTTCTGGAATTTCTGAAGATGAATTTTTGGTGATTTTAAGGTCTTTTATAGCCAATATTAGAAATGTCTCAGCCTTATCATCCATGAAATTAGAATTCTAGGAAAAGCTAGGATTATTGTCATAAATATAAAAAAATCTGGATTTTAATAAAAAATCATTCTTTACAAAGCCTTGAAACTTCAATAATATAGCTAAATTTTAAAAAAATATTAGGAAAATTATTTGACAAAGAATGAATACCAGGTTACAATATAACCAATCAAATCATTAGTTAGAAAAAGTGTTGAAGAGAAGAGTAGCTTTCTTAAGGCTTACAGCGAATCCCGCAGAGTGTGAGGGGAGAAGCTAAAGGATTGTGAAAAGAACCTCAGAGCTTATGAGTCGATACAAGGAGACTTATACGGGAACTCCCGTTACAGAGTTAGAGTATGTTAGTACTTGAAGAGGTCTATTTTGTGAGAAATAGATGAATATGGGTAGTATCACGAGTCTTCGTCCCTTTTTGGGATGAAGGCTTTTTTTATTATCAAAAAAGCGGCACAAATGACTAAGATGATAAAAAATTAGGAGGAAAATATGATAAAGAACGAATATGAAGTTTTAAAGGAAGCAAAAAAGGTAATTTTGGCCTATTCTGGAGGTCTTGATACATCTGTGATGGTAACTTGGCTTATGGAAAATGGGGCTAAAGAAGTCATTTGTGTGTCAGTTGATTTAGGCCAGGTAAAAGATCCTAAGGCAATGGAAGAAAAGGCCCTAAAATCAGGTGCAAAGAGGTTTTATAATATCAATGTAGAAGACGAATTTATCGAAGATTATGGCTTTAAATCTCTTATGGCTGGAGCAAAATACGAAAATGTTTATCTATTAGGCACAGCTATCGCTCGTCCATTAATTTCACAAGTTTTGGTAGATGTGGCTCAAAGAGAAGGGGCAGACCTAATAGTTCACGGTTGTACAGGAAAGGGCAACGACCAAATCCGTTTTGAGCTATCAATCATGGCCATAGCTCCAGATATGAAAGTCCTTGCCCCATGGAGGTTCTGGGATATCAAGGGCCGTAGCGAGGAAGAAGCCTATGCTAAAAACCACGGTATTAACCTAAATTTCACCAAGGATGAGGATTATTCTATGGATGAAAATATCTGGCACCTATCTCGCGAGGGTCTTGACCTAGAAGACCCAGAAAACACTGCAAATTTGGAAAAAATTCTTCACTGGGTAACTCCACCAGAAAAAGCCCCTGATATGGCAGAAATCGTAGAGATTGAATTTTATAAGGGCAAACCAGTTGCCTTAAATGGGGAAAAACTAAAAGGTTCTGACTTGGTTAAAAAACTAAACGACCTTGCTGGCAAACACGGAATCGGCATTGACGATATAGTTGAATCTAGGATGGTCGGCATGAAATCTAGGGGAGTTTACGAAAACCCAGCAGCAAGTGTGCTTTATTTTGCCCACGAAAAGCTAGAAACAGTTACCCTTCATCCAGATGCTCTTCAATATAAGCAAAAAATGGCCCTTGACTATGCCAAACTTGTTTATGCTGGCAAGTGGATGACATCTTTAAAGGAAGCCATGGACGCCTTTATAGAAAAAACTCAGGAAAATGTGACAGGCAAGGTTAAGGTTAAACTCTACAAGGGAGCTATGCAGCCAGCTGGTATATTTGCAGAAAACTCTCTTTACCTAGAAGAATACGCAACCTTCGAAGAAGACGATGTTTACAACCAATCAGACGCTACTGGCTTTATAAATTTATTTGGCCTATCAAGTAAAATTTATGCAAAGGCAATGAAAGAAGGAGAAAAAAAGTAAATGAAACTTTGGAGTGGGATGCTTGATGGATCTTTGGATAAGGATGCAGAGATTTTTAACTCATCAATAAAAATAGATAAGAGATTGGTTTTTGATGATATTACTGGATCAATTGCCCATGTAAAAATGCTTGGCAAACAAGGAATTATCGGTAAAGATGAAGCTGAAAAAATTATCGAAGGCCTTAATATAATTGAAGAAAAATTAAAAGAAAAGAGCCTAGAAATCGACATAACTTGTGAAGATATCCATACCTTTGTAGAGGGGGCTTTAATTTCTGAGATTGGGGAAGTGGGCAAAAAGATGCATACAGCAAGGTCTAGGAATGACCAAGTCACAACTGATTTAAAGCTTTATATAAAAAGAGAAGGCTTGGAAATAATAAAATATTTGAAAGATTATGGCAAAATCTTAACCGACCTTGCCAAAAATCACACAGAAACCCTCATGCCAGGCTATACCCACCTTCAAGCTGCCCAACCAGTAAGTTTCGCCCACCATCTTATGGCCTATGCCTTCATGAATTTGAGGGACATAACCAGGATGGAAGACTACATCAAAAGGTTAAACGAACTACCACTTGGAGCCTGCGCCCTAGCTGGTACAACATATGATATAGATAGGAACTTCGTGGCAAATGAACTTGGTTTTGAAAGAGTCATGGGAAATTCTATGGATGCAGTAAGCGATAGGGACTATGTCATGGAGTTAGCTTCGGTTTTATCAATAATTGCAGTCCACCTATCAAGGTTTGCAGAAGAAATCATAATTTGGTCATCTCAAGCCTATAAATTTATAGAAATTGACGATAAATTTGCCACAGGCTCATCAATAATGCCCCAAAAGAAAAATCCGGATATGGCAGAATTAATCAGGGGAAAATCTGCAAGACTTATTGGAAACATGAACGGGGCCTTTACAATGATGAAAGCACTGCCACTTTCCTATGCCAAGGATATGCAGGAAGATAAGGAATTTATCTTTGATTCAATCGACACCATAAAAATTTCCTTAAAAATAATGGCAGGGCAAATCCAAAGTCTAAATGTAAATAAAGAAAAAATGCTAGAAGCATGTAAGGTTGGTTTTTTAAATGCAACTGATGTGGCAGATTATTTGGTAAAAAAAGGGAAAGCATTTAGAGATGCCCACCACATAGGAGCAAGGCTTGTAAAATACGCTATAGAAAAAAATCTCACCTTAGAAGACCTTGATTTAGAAACCTATAAAAAAGAATCAGACCTTTTTGAAAAAGACATCTACCAAGCCATTGACCTAAAAACTTGCCTAAAAAATAGGAAATCCCAAGGTGGACCAGGTCCAGAAGAAGTCCAAAAACAAATTGCTTATGTAGAAGGAAAAATCTCTTAGTTTGAAATATGAAAATTTTTGGAAACTATAATAATGGTTAAATTGTAAAAATTTTTTATAAATCAAAGCATATAAATAACGGGGATTTAAAAACAAAAAGAGAAAAAATAAATAAAGAGAGAAAAAATCTGGTGCATGAATTTCACGCACCAGATTTTTTGTAGAACTATTAATAACTATGGGAATAAATTTATGCTTCTAATAATTTTCCTGCGATTGGACCTGAATCAAGGGTGTAGATTTTTTCTATATCTATGATTACAGCTGCAGCCTTTGGCATAACGCCTGCCTTTTCCTTGGCTAGGTTCATATGCTCTTCGTCTGTATAAGATTTGGCTGTGCCCACAATCCTAAAGCCCTTGTTGTCTTCTCTTTTAACAAAGGCAATAGCTACCTTGCCGTTATTTTTGATGTTGGCATGGTGCTTGCCATCGGTATTTTCACAATAGATGAGATGCTCATCATCAAGAACCCTCATAGTTCTCTTTGGTCCTATATTAGGGTTGCCATCTTCATCAACAGTTGCCATATAAGCAAGTTGTTCACTGATTAAATCTTTTATTTCTTGGGTTAATTTCATATTTTCACCTCATTATATATATTTTACTTTTATAGTATAGCACATTTTTTTAAAATAATCAATAATGATTATTATTATCACAAAATATTTTAGAAATTTATCTTAGATATTTTTGTGAATTTTTATTTGATAGGAAAACTAATATGAAATAGAAAGTTAAAAGCGTAAATTCCTAATGATTTATAGGTTGGGTTGAAGTATGATAAAATAAGTATATTCATTAGAATTATGAAAGGATTATTATGACAGATAGAAAACCTTATTATATTACAACACCAATATATTATCCAAATTCAAATTTACATATAGGAAATACCTATACTTCAATAATTGCAGACGTTTTAAAAAGATATAAGACTCTTTTAGGCTACGATGCCTACCTTGTAACAGGCACTGACGAGCACGGCCAAAAGATTATGGAATCTGCCCACGCTCACGGCAAGGAGCCTCAAGAATTTGTAGACAAAATCGCAGCTGAAACTATAAAATTATGGGAAAAGCTTGATATTAACTACGATACCTTTATAAGATCAACTGGTAAACAACACGAAAAAGACGTAGTAGATATTTTCAACAAACTTTATGAACAAGGTGATATTTATAAGGGAGAATACAAGGGATATTACTGCACACCTTGCGAAACTTTTTGGACTGAAAGCCAGCTTGAAGACGGAAAGTGCCCTGATTGTGGTAGGGATGTAAATTACCAAGAAGAGGAAACTTATTTCTTTAGATTATCCAAATATGCAGATAAACTCAAAGAATTATTTAAAGACCACCCAGAATTTCTTGAGCCTGCTTTTAGGCAGAAGGAAATGCTTAATAACTTTATAAACAAGGGGCTTGAGGACCTTTCTGTAACAAGGACTTCCTTTGACTGGGGAGTTGATGTGCCATTTGATAGTAAACACGTTGTCTACGTATGGATAGATGCCTTATCTTGCTACCTTTCTGCCATTGGTTACGGAGATGATAAGGAGAAATTCAATAGGTATTGGCCAGCATCCGTTCATTTAATCGGTAAGGATATAGTGAGGTTTCACACTATTATTTGGCCAGCACTTTTGATGGCCCTTGACCTTCCACTTCCAGAAAAAGTTTTTGCCCACGGTTGGATTTTGTTTGAAAACGACAAGATGAGTAAGTCCAAGGGCAATATCATGTATCCAGAGCCACTTGTAGAACTTTACGGCAATGACGCTCTAAAATATTTCATGCTTAGGGAATTTAACTTTGGATCTGACGGGGACTTTTCTTCTAAGAAATTTATGGATAGGTACAACTCAGACCTTGTAAATGACCTTGGTAACCTTGTTTCAAGAACAACTTCAATGATTTCAAAATACAATGGTGGTCTTATTGAAAAAGGTACAGAAGAAGGCGAATTTGACGATGAATTAATCGCTCTTGCCAAGGAAACCTATGTAAGATTTATAGAATTAATGGATGCTTTCAAATTCAACGAAGCTCTTGAAACAATTTGGAAATTAATCCGTCGTGCCAATAAATATGTAGACGAAACTGAGCCATGGATTTTAGGTCGTGATGAGGAAAATCTTCCAAGACTAAATAGGGTTTTATATAACCTTGCAGAGACTTTGAGGATTGTAGCCCAACTAATAGAGCCAACTATGAAGGATACTACAAAATTAATCCTTGAAAAACTTGGCACAGACAACAAGGGCTTTGAATCTGCTAAGGAATTTGGTCTTCTAGAAGAAGGTGCAAAAGTAACTAAGGGCAAAAACCTCTTTGATAGGCTAGATGTAGAAGAAGAACTTGTAAAACTTCACGAAAAAAACAACGCCCTAATCCACGAAAGACTTGCTGATAAAAAAGAAGAAGAACCAGCAGTAGAAGAGGAAGTAAAACCAGAAATTACCTACGAAGATTTCACCAAACTAGACTTAGTTGTAGGAAAAATTATCGAAGCAAATGACCATCCAAATGCTGATAAACTCCTAGTTTTCAAGGTTGATATAGGTTCTGAAGTAAGGACAATTGTATCAGGCATCAAAAAATGGTACAAGGCAGAAGATTTAGTCGGCAAAAATGTAATAGTTGTTAAAAACCTAGCTCCAAGGAAGATGAGAGGAATCGAATCCCAAGGTATGCTTTTAGCAGCAGACTTTGGCGAAGACTTGACCATGCTTTCAACCCTCGCTGACATCAAACCAGGAAGTAAGGTTTCTTAATGAATTTAATTGATTCACACGCTCATTTAACAAGCGAAGAATTTAATGAAGACAGGCTCTTTATCCTAAGAGACCTGTCTAATTTCTCTATAGAAGCTGTAATTAATCCGGGGGTTAACCTAGAAAATTCAAGGGAAAATATAAGGCTTGCCAAGGAATTTAAAAACTTTTATGCCCAGGTAGGAATCCACCCTTCAGATGTGGAGGAAATGGGAGAAAACGACCTCGCTGAGATTGAAAAACTCGCAAAAGATGCTGTAGCAATAGGAGAAATTGGCCTTGATTATTATTGGACAACAGAAACCAAAGATTTACAGAAAAAAGTTTTTATAGCTCAACTTGATATGGCAAGGAAACTAGGAAAACCGGTTGTAATCCACAATAGGGAAGCGACAGAAGATATCATGGAGATTTTATCAAATTATAAGGACTTAAAAGTTCAAATCCATTGCTTTTCGACAGATGAAGAAACTTTAAAAACTTTTATGGATTGGGGGTTTTATATTTCAATCGGAGGAGTTGTGACTTACAATACTGGTCTAAACGAAAAGCAGGCGGCAGCTCTTGTTCCAATTGAAAGACTCATGCTAGAAACAGATAGTCCCTACCTTACTCCAGAGCCTTATAGGGGCCTTAGAAATGATCCTAGAAAAATTATAGAAGTGGCAAGAAAAATTGCGGAAATTAGGGGAATGAAATTGTCAAAAGTTGCCAAGTGGACAAGCAAAAATGCCAGGGAGTTTTTTAACCTATGATAAAAGAGACAATTGTAGTTGAAGGAAAAGATGATATAGCCAACGTCAAAAGGGCAGTAGACTGCGAAATGATTGCGACAAACGGACTTGCCTTTGGAGATGACCTTATAAAAAGGCTTGAAGAAATAAATGCCAGGTGTGGGATAATTATCCTAACCGACCCCGACTATGCAGGCAAAAGAATTAGGGCAAGGATTGCTCGTCACATCCCAACTGCTAAACACGCCTACATTGACAGGAAAAAAGCTATCAAAAAGGGTGATTTGGGTGTGGAAAATGCAGATCCTGAGGTAATTATAGCTGCCCTAAAAAGAGCCAAGGCAGAAGAAACCATTCGCAGGGAAGAATTTACCATGGCAGATCTTGTGAAAAATGGTCTATCAATTGGCGACGGGTCTCGAGAAAAAAGAGCTAAACTTGGCGATTTGTTGGGGATTGGCTACTATAATTCCAAGGGACTTTTGGCTAAGCTTAATTCCTTTGGAGTAAGCCGTGAAGAATTTGAAAGGGCGGTAAGATCTTTATGAGAAAATTATATTCACCAAAGGTTGTAAAGGACATAATCGACCTCTACGGATTCAGGTTTTCCAAATCTTTGGGCCAAAACTTTTTGATTGATAAAAATTTCGTCGATAAAATCGTAGATGGGGCTGACATTGAAGGAAAAAACGTAATCGAAGTAGGTCCTGGTATCGGGACAATTTCTTATGAAATGGCCAAAACTTGCAAAAAATTAGTCCTAATTGAAGTTGATTCGAGCCTTATTCCAATCCTAGAAGAAAATATGTCCGATTTTGAAAATGTAACAATCATCCACCAAGACATTTTAAAAACTGATTTAAAAGAAATTCAAGACAAGTATTTTGCTGGGGAAGCCTTTGAATTTGTGTCAAACCTTCCATACTATATAACAACTCCGATTATAGAAAAAATCTTTGAAGAAGACCTCAATTGCCAGTCTATGACCATTATGGTCCAAAAAGAAGTGGCTGACAGAATGCTTGCCACAGAAAAAGACAAGGATTATTCGTCTTTGTCTGTCTTTGTGAAATATTATTCTGAAGCGAAGCTTCTCACCAAGGTTCCAAAATCAGTCTTCATGCCTCAGCCAAAGATAGATTCGTCTGTTTTAAGGCTTGATTTGAGGGTTTATGATGAAAAAGTAAACAAGGAAAAGCTCTTCGCCCTAGTAAAGGCAGGCTTTTTAAAAAGACGTAAAACCATCCTAAATTCCCTATCGGCTGTGGCAGAAAAAGATGATTTGAGAAGGGTTCTTGATTCTTTGGGCCTTAAGGAAAACCTAAGAGCAGAAAATCTTTCGCTTGATGATTTCATAAATGTTGCAAATGAATTAGAAAATTGTTAGGCTAGAAGGATCGTAGAGCGTTTGATCTATGATTTCTTCTAGGCTTTTTTCTTTGATTTTTATTTTATCTAGAGATTCGAGCAGGGTCTTCCTATCGTCAAATTCAGCAAGGAAAGTATTGGTAAATTCGTCTTTTTGATTGGTAGAAAAAAACCAGGCAACTTCGTGATTTTCATCTCCTAAATTATTTATAGAACAATTTATGTCTTCAAAGACAAATTCAATTTCATGGCCTATTTCAAGTAGGTTTTTTAATTCATTGTAAGTAAAATTCTTCATTTTGCCTCCTAAGTTTTAATTTTAAAAAAAGTGGGTATATTGATAACCTGGGGCCAGGAGCCTTAAATTATTATATATTATTTTGAAAATTTGGGTATAAATAATATAGAAAAATAGAAAGAGGGTTATTATGCACGATATTACAATTTATACATCAAACACTTGCGTATTTTGCAAGGCAGCTAAACAGTATTTTAAGGAAAATAACATCGAATTTACAGAAAGAAACATTGACGAAGACAAGGAAGCTGTAAATTACCTTATCGAAAAGGGTTACAGGGGAGTGCCTGTAATTAATATCGACGGCGAAGATATTGTTGGTTTTGACAAAAAAGTCATCGAAGAAAAATTGAAATAAAGTAGACCTGCCATATAAGCAGGTCTTTTGATTTGCCAAAAATTTTGTATTTCATCTGTATTTGATGTTGGAATTTACTGTTTCTATGTCTTTACCTAGGCAATATTTGATATAAGGAACTAGATAGTCTTTGTCGATTGCCTTTGGCCCAAAGATTAGCCTTTGGTACCTTAATTCATAATCTATTAGGTAGGTGCCCAAAAAAGGTAGGGGAAAGTTTGGGTTGTGGTATTTGATTTCTTTGAAATGGTTACGGCTTTCATCTTCATCAAGGTCCACAACAATCCTATACTCACCCTCGTAGGCATAGGAATCCTTCTTAAAATAGTAGGAAACCTTATCGAGTTTGAGGAAAATTTCGTTATTAAAACTCCTCAAAAGTTGACTCTTATTGGTCGAATCCTCTTTATAGATTTCTACAATTTTTTCTATATAGGCTCCGTAGTCTACCTTTAATTTCTTTAATAAACCGTTGATTTCATCGGAATTTTGATTGTAATTGAAGGCTTTTTCTCCTATATAAAAGACCTTGACCAACTTTATTTTTTTATCATTTATGATTGATTTTATAAATTCTTTGGAAAATTCAAGGAAAACTCCCTTGGTGTCATCTGCGTATTGTTTCCACATTGGGAGACTATCTGCCATGCTTGATGCAGATAGGAGGTAGATTTTGTTGTTGCCGTAGTTATTTAGGTTTATAAAATCTTCGTTACCATCGTTTAGGTATTCAAAAAGGGCTTTGCCCTCCATAGGATCATTTAACATTCTGGCGTTGGTTAGCCTTAGCTTGTTTCTATAAATTTGGTCAATTTCCTCAATATCACCGTCAATTAGGTAGCCTAGGATATCAAGAGATGTGTAATGGCCAATTGAAATCCTATTTTCAGCGTCTTTTAGTTTTTCATAGTCAGTAGGTTTTACTGTTAAAAGGTCAACAATCCTGTCAATGTCATAGGAAATGGCTTCTTCAAAACGCCTGAGGTTGTCTTCTTCTTGGGGCAAAATCTTATAAAAATTATTTAGCTTTTCAAAAATATTCAGGCTATCCCTAAATTCGTATTCTAGGCAGGATAAGTAGGTCTTATAAAAATCCTTGGTCTTTGAACTTTGGCTAAAATCACAAGTTGCCAATTCTTCGAGAGCCTTGGCTATAAATTCGTAAATGATATTTAAGTCTGGATATTTTTTGATTTTTTTATTTATATGGGCAAAAATTTCAAAAATTTTATCAGTTTTCCCAAAATCATTTAGGACTGTGGCGATTTTTAGGAAAGAAAGGTTAAAACCATTAAATTCCCTAAGGAGGGAGTCCTTGATTATGGTGTGGTAGCCCATGTTTTTATCTGAGAAATACCAGCTATCTTTTAAAATCAAGTCATTTAAGTCTCTTAGGATTTCTTTTGTTTTTTCCTTACCTAAAATTTTCAACATATTCAAATAATAAGAAGGCTTTGAAAAAATTGTGATATAGGTTTTTAGCTTTGGAATATCATTTTTTTCTACAAGGATAAGGCCTTTCTCTTCTTTGAAATCTTCTTTTAAAATATCGTAGGCTTGGTATTTGAGGTCGGATATTTCATTGGTATCCCTAAAACTTTCGCTTTCCTTATATAATTTTATGGACCCAAGTTTTATTTTTTCGTTTGGCTTATTTCCGGGAATATAGGCAACATGGAATTTGGTTTTAAACTTGTAGTCTATGTCGCCAGTCATTTTCAAAACTAAATTGTCCCTGTAAGTAAGATTTATATTCTTTAGCCCTGCCTTATTCTCATAAAAAGTGTAGGAAAGGCCTTTTTTTAGGGATTTTTCCTTTATAGTTAAATCAGATTCGCCTATAAAAGATAAAAATTCATTGATTTTAAAGATTAAAAGCCCATCTAAGTCCTTAAAAAATCTGGTCTTTAATTGTTTTTCTCCCAGGATTTTTTTTAGAAATTCTTCGTCATAGGCGTAGGTTTTAGCAAATAGGACTTCCTTATTTATTTTATTTTCTTTTACAAAGTCTAGGTCTCCCTTAAATAGGTCTACTAGGGTTTTTTCTATATTTTCCATCTTCGCTCCGTTCTTGTTATCATTATACTAATATAATTTTTTTTATAAAAAAAGCCCGGATGGGCTTAGGAAATATTTATTGATTGGATGTTGCCATTTAGGGTTTCTAACCTTACAGTATGGCCATCACTTGTATTTAGGTAGTAGGATTTGATTGTGGATTTTTCGTTGGCAGGATCCTCCCTTAATTCCTTTTCAAACCTATTTTTTATATCGTATATGGAATCTTCTAGCTTTATACCCATAATTTCAAAGTCTCTGTTGGTATTTATAACAGAAGCACTTAGGTCTTTTATTGGAGCATTTTCGATTTTTTTCTTGTCTGTATTTGGGTCGAAAGATGCCTCTAAGAGGTAAAATTCCCTGTAGATTTCGTTGTTAACCCCATTTGTAAACCAGGTTGGTTTTGGTTCGAAAGATTCTCCAATCCTTGAAATGGTCGCAACTAGCTGGTTGTTCTTTTCTTTTAAAGAGTAGGTGAAACCGTTTTTGGTAAAGTCAGCTAGTTTTATAGGAAATTTATAAAGTTCGCCTTCTATTATAAAGGAAGAGTCTTTTTTGAATTTGGTTGAGTAGCCCTTGTCTGGAGCTGTTGTTATATAGGGGTTGGATGCTGGTTCCAAGGCCTTTTCTGTGACAAGTAAAATTGGATAGGTGAAGGTCATCACTAGGTTTAGTAGGCCAAAAATTAAAATCCTATCTCCGAAATTTTTATTTACCCCATCTATGAGGGCAAGAAGGGCACCAATTGTGCCAAGGCCTGCACATAGCATGGATGCAAGCTTTAGGGGCCTATCAAAACCCAAAAAATTTATATATGAATACCTAAAGATAAAAGAAATGGCAAGGACAGCTAGACCAACCAATAAAGTCCAATGATAAATTGTTTTGTTTCTTATATATTTCATTTCTTTTCCTCTTATTTTCTGAAATCTTCACTATATTTTACACTTTTCTTAAAAAAATTACAAATACGTGTTATAATTAGAATAGAAAAGTAGGTTTATAAAAACCCTACTTAAATTTGTGCTTAAGAAACTAAGGGGGAACGTATGTTCGATTTTAAAAAAGCAAAAGAAAGAGTTGACGAGGTAATAAATCCTACCCATTTAATTTATTCTGAGGTATTTTCTGAATCATCCAATAACAATGTATACATAAAGCCAGAAAACCTTCAAAAAACAGGTTCTTTCAAGCTAAGGGGAGCCTATAATAAATTATCAAAACTCGATAAGGAGTCTGCTGATAAGGGAATTATCACAGCTTCTGCCGGCAACCACGCCCAAGGTGTAGCTTTTTCTGCCCAAAAACTTGGTATGAAGGCTGTAATTTGTATGCCAGAGCACACTCCAATGATCAAGGTGGATGGCACTTTAAAATATGGTGCAGAAGTAGTTTTGCACGGGGCAAGTTTTGATGAATGCAAAGACCACGCCCTAAAACTTGCCGAAGAAAAAGGTTATACTTTTATCCCACCTTTTGATGACCTAGACGTTATCGAAGGCCAAGGCACAATCGGCCTTGAAATTGTCGAAGAACTCAAATATGTAGATTACGTTTTAGTTCCTGTTGGTGGTGGTGGCCTTATTTCTGGTGTGGCAAAGTGTTTGAAACAAATTTCACCATTAATTAAGGTAATTGGTGTTGAGCCATATTCTGCAAGAAGTATGAAAGAAGCAGTAAAGCAAGGCCACATTGTAACTCTTGAAGGAGTCGATACAATAGCTGACGGAACTGCTGTAGCCACTGTTGGCAAGCTAAATTATGAGATTAGCAAGGATAATGTTGACGACTGGATAACAGTAACTGACGAAGAAATCCTCATGGCCTTTATTAAATTAATTGAAAAACACAAATTAATCGCAGAACCATCTGGCATCCTACCACTAGCAGCCCTTGATAAATTAAATTTCTTTAATAAAAACGTCGTTTGCCTAGTTTCTGGTGGAAATATAGATATGTCCTTTATTTCCCAACTAATTGACAGGGGACTTTACGAAACTGGAAGGATTACAAGGATTGAAGTCGAGCTTCCAAATATACCAGGCAAACTCCAAGCACTTTTAACAGAAATTGCCGATACCAAGGCTAATGTAATTTCAATCGAACACGATGGTTTCAAGGCTGCAAGCAGGTTTAAAAATATAAATGTAGAGCTAACCCTAGAAACCAATGGCATGGACCATGTCAAAAAAATTAGGGAAGTAATAGCCAAGAAGGGATATATCATACATTGATGAAACTAAGCGACTTAGTTAAGAAAATAAAATATTTAGACATAAGACACGGAGCGGATTTTGAAATCAAGGCAGTAACAAATAATTCCAAAAAAGTAGAAGAAGACTTTGTTTTTGTGGCTGTCAAGGGTTCTATTTTTGATGGCCATAAGTACATTGACGATGCCATTAAAAAGGGTGCCAAGGCAATTGTCCACACAGAAGAAGTGGAATATAGGGAAGGGATTACCTATTTGAAAGTCGAAGACCCTAGGGAGACTTTGGCAGAAATTTCAAATCAAATCACAGGTTTTCCATCAGAAAAACTTGCTGTAATCGGAGTTACAGGCACAAATGGCAAGACTACCACATCCAAACTAATTGCCTATCTGATTGAAAAAATTTTTGGACCTTGCGCCAATATTGGTACTGACGGGGCAAATGTGGGTGGGGAAATATTTGAAACCTCAAATACAACTCCAGATATTACAGAAATTAACCGTGTCCTTGGCAAGTGCCTTGAAAAGGGAATTAAATATCTGACCCTTGAGGCATCAAGCCATGGTCTAGTCCAAAAAAGACTTGCTGGCGTTCACTTTAAAGTAGGGATTTTTAACAATCTTTCAACCGAACACCTCGACTACCACAAGACTATGGAAGCCTATTTTAAGGCGAAAATGATTCTTTTTGAAAATTCTGAAATCACTATAGCCAATATCGATGATCCTTGGGGCAAAAAGGCTGTAGAACTTTTCCCAAAGACCTTAACTTTTGGCAGGGATGAAAAGGCCAACATCAGGGCGACCGATGTGGAAAAAACCGACAAGGGAATTTCTTTTAAGGTTGACGGAGTAAACTTTTTTATAAGGTCAATCGCAGACTTTGAACTAAATAATTATCTGGCAGCGATTTCTACCCTAAAGGCTTTGGGAGCTAGTCTAACACAATTAAGTGAGCTAATAACTGATTTTCCAGGAGTAGGCTCTAGGTTTGAATATATAGAAAATGACAAGGGCCTAAATATAATCGTAGATTTTGCCCACACACCAAAGGCCTTTGAAGAAATTTTTAAAAGCCTACCAAAAGATAAGAAAAAAATTGCGGTTTTCGGTATCCAAGGTGACAGGAACGCTGAATTTAGGAACCTAATCGGAAAGACAGTTTCAGATTATGGAGTATATGCAATTGTAACTACAGATGACCCCAAATTTGACACTTACGAAAATATTTCAAAAGATATAGTCGGCGGAATGGCGGAAAATTATGGGTCCTACACCCTAATCAAAGATAGAAAAGAGGCCATCGAAGCGGCGCTTAGGATGGCAAAGCCTTATGATTACGTGCTTTTTATGGGCAAGGGTGAGGAGAATTTCATAAAATTAAATGGC
>NZ_CAUPFR010000009.1:0-28787 GCF_963510575.1 uncultured Anaerococcus sp.
ATATTCTTTTATTTTCTTTTCATTTCTGCCTACTGTATCTACATAGTATCCTCTATACCAAAAGTATCTGTTTCAATATTTATATTTTAAGTTGGCATATCTATCGAACATTATCAGTGAACTTTTCCCTTTTAAATATCCCATTATTTGTGATATTGAATATTTGGGTGGTATTTCTACCAGCATGTGGATATGATCTGGACATAGCTCTGCTTCTATTATTTTTATTCCTTTTCTAGAACATAATTCTCGAATTATATTTCCTATATCTTTTCTTAGTTGTCTGTATATTACTTGTCTTCTATATTTTGGTGCAAAGACTATATGATATTTGCATCTCCACTTGGTATGTGATAAACTATTCTTATCCAAGTTTTAACCTCCTTGTTTAATTGTGCATGTGATTATCACAATTATACTTTAAGGGGGTTTTCTTGGTGCTTGAAGCTAAATTACTCCACCTGCACAGCAGGTGGATTTTTGTTTCGCTCTCTTTCGTTCGCTCAACTCACTTAAGTGTACATTAAAAAGAGACGACTTAAGTCGTCTCAAAAAAAGTCTAACTTTTTGGGGTCACTTCAAATTTCCACAGAGTGTCAAAATATTATTCTATATACGTTTACTTCCAATTTAAAAGAGAATTTAGTCCAAAGTGGTCGCTCACTTGAGGACTATTGTTTCCATCAAAAACAACATGTATATTTTCTACCTCTAGCTCTTTAGTAGTAAAAACATAGTCAATGCGGAGTGGTTCTGTATTTCCCTTCCATCCATCAATTTCTGGTGGAACGGTATAGCTACCACTTTTCTCTCTAGCAACTTCAAAAGCATCTTGTAAGCCTAATGGACTAGCTAAAATAGCTTGATAACCCTCCTGACCAGCTGGGTTATTAAAATCTCCAGCTAATAAAAGAGGCTTGTTCAATGATTTCAATACAGTCTCAAGTCTTGCCCATTCTTCTTGGAAACCTTTATCCCACCAAGAAAGGTGCACACTAGCAACTGCCAATTCCTTACCATCCACTACAGTTTCAGCTAAGGCAACATGACGTGTATGGTAGTCTGTTGGATCATCCACATCTGAAACCAAAATTTCTCTAACTTCAATTGGTGTTTTAGATAAGATAGCTACACCTTCATGATAGCGATCATATCCAATATGATTATAAGACCAAGTCCAGTAATAATTTCTGCGTTTTTCAGCTAATTTCTCCACCAAAAGTCTTACAAAGTGATCTTGGTGAATAGGTTCAGCAGATGGCAAAGCTTTATAAAAATTATCTACTTTTACTTCTTTTGAAGTGATTTCCTGATTAATTTCTTGAAAACAAATCAAATCATAATTCTTATCAAGAATATCCTGAAGCAAAAGATTGAATTTTTCTTCTGCTTCCTTCTCCATCCAGCTATGAGTATTCAGCGTTAAAAATTTCATACTTTTTCTCCTAAAACAAGAGGTTGGAAAAAGCTTCCAACCTCAAGACTATTATAATTCTACTTTAGCAACTACTGTGTTAGCTGCAAGAGAACCTGTTTGTTCTAATTTAACTGATTGAATCTCATCAGCATTTGTGAAGACAACGATTGTTGAAGTTTCACGTCCTGCTTCACGAATAGCATCCAAGTCAGCTGTAACAAGTAAGTCACCAACTGCAACTTTTTGTCCTTCAGCAACATGAACTGTAAATGGTTTCCCTTCAAGACTTACAGTGTCTAATCCAATGTGAACAAGTACTTCAAGACCTGCTTCAGTCACAAGACCTAAAGCATGTTTTGTAGGGAAAATGCTAGATACAGTACCTGAAACCGGAGATACAATGTTTCCATTTGCAGGTTCTACAGCAAATCCATCACCTATCATTTTTTGAGAAAATACTGAATCTTTTACTTGTTCTAAAGCAATTACTTCCCCATCTGCTACTGAGTAAACTTCCTCAGTTAGATTCTTGAATTGAACAGCATTTTGTTCTGCATCCGTCATTTGACTTGGAAGAGTTTCAGGAATGACTTCCCCTGAATCAAGGATATCTTGGATATCAGATTTCAATACGTCGGCTTTTGGACCGTAAATAGCTTGAACCCCTTGTCCTTTCATAACAAGACCCATAGCTCCTTCTGCTTTCCATTGTTCTGCATCGCCGACTTTATCAGCGTCTTTAACAGTTACACGAAGACGAGTCATACATGCATCAACATCAACGATGTTTGCACGTCCACCAAGAAGGTTAATAATGTTTACAGCTTGAGAACCTTCTGCAACTTTCACTTCACTACTAGATTCTTCTGAACCTTCAGTAGTTTCATAGTTTCCGTTACGTCCTGGAGTTGCATAATTGAATTTTTGAATCATGAAGTTTGCGATAAAGTACATTATTACAGCGAAAAGAACTGTTACCCAAATAAAGTTAATGATATCCATACCAATACCAGCACTAATCGCAATAGGTGTACGAGTTAAGAACTCGATTGAACCAAATGAGTGCATACGTAGATTCACCACATCAGCCATAGCGAAGGCAGCCCCTTGAACAAGTGAATATACTAGATACATAGGTGCTGCGACAAACATAAACATGTATTCGATTGGCTCAGTAACCCCTGTCAAGAATGTGGCAAGAGCTGTTGCAATCATCATACCTTTGTATTTATGTTTCTTATCCTCATCAACATTACGGTAAATAGCAACAATCACACCCATTAAGATACCGAATGAACCAATCATTTGTCCAGCTTTAAAACGAGCTGGATGAACAGTATCTAACAATTGTTGGTAGTGACTTGCATCTGTACCTTTTAAGTTCACAAGGTCAGTAATCCATGCAAGCCATAGTGGGTCTTGACCAAATACTTGAGTACCTTTAGCTGCACCTGTCATTATTTCATAAGTACCACCAAGTGCTGTATAGTTCATTGGGATAGTCAACATATGGTGAAGACCAAATGGCAATAGTAAACGTTCCAAAGTACCATACAAGAATGGTGCAAGAATTGGAGCATTTTCTTGTGAGTTAGCAATCCAGATACCAAAACTATTGATACCAGTTTGCACAAGTGGCCAAACAATTGAAAGAATAATTGCTGCAATTGTTGAGCGAAGAATAACTACAAATGGTACAAAACGCTTCCCATTAAAGAATGAAAGTGCATCAGGAAGTTTACGGAAATTGTAGTATTTGTTGAAAGCTGTAGCCCCTACAAACCCAGAAATAATCCCTACGAATACCCCCATGTTCAACGCTGGAGCTTCCATTACACTGATGAAATAATCAGCAACTTTGATAGAACCTCCAAAAAGAGTTGTTACCATTGCTTCAGGATTTTTTAACATATCTCCTGATACACCAAAGATTGTACCAGTGATACGATTAATTAAAATGAAGGCAAGTCCAGCGGCAAAAGCACCACCAGCACGTTCTTTAGCCCAGCTTCCTCCAATCGCTAGGGCAAACAAAATGTGAAGGTTACCGATAACACCCCAACCAATTTGCTCAAGAATTCCACCTGTAATTACAAGTGGTGCAAAAGTTGGATTAATCATAACAAGAGACTTACCGATTGAAATCATCAAACCAGCAGCCGGCATAACAGCGATAACCACCATCAAAGCCTTACCGAATTTTTGCCAAAACTCGAAAGACAAGATATTTTTGAATGTATCTTTCATTATCCAAATCTCCTTTATTTTTTAATTTTAGACAAACGCTTACACTGCCTATGGATTTATTATAACATTTTACTGTTTTTTGTACAGTACTTTACAAAAAGAATTATTTACCGTAGTACTTTTTTACCTCGTGAATTGTCAAGTCAAGTGCATTTTGATCTCACTAAATGTAAATCCTAAAATAAACAGGCTTCGGCGATATAGGCTTAGTCTTTGATGAACTAGGCAAACTCTACCCAGGAGCCTCAACCCTTTATACAGGAAAAAACTAAAATAAGCACAAAAAAAGGACGGGAAAATTTTCCCGTCCTTTTAATTGATTTTTGCTAGTTTATTATTATTTTTCTTTGCTAACCAATTTTTCATACATCTTCATAAGCTCAGCCACGCAGTCTGATTCGGACATGTTTTTCCAATCAAAACCATAGGCTTTCATTACTCTAGCATCATTTTCTTGGTGGGCTTTTATTAATTCCGATGGCATGGCCAATTCGTCATAGAGATCTGCTAAAGATGATGAAGGATAAAGGGCTCTAGCATCTAGAATCATCTGAGCAGACTTTTCTATCCTTTTTTTGTGGTAATCATCTAGAGCTGGCCATGGGAAGTTGTTGTAAACTATATTTTTTGAATACCTATATCTCATTTCAAGCCTACCCGCTACAGCTCTCATCCATGACATATGGACGTTAGAGGTTAAGATTCCAAAATCGTATATATCAGCATCTGTGATTATCAAGGCCGCATCACTAGCTATTATATCTCCAGGTAGGAATCCTATAGGGACATACTTTCTATTTTCTGATGAAACTCTTGGGATTATTATAAACGGTTTTCCTACCTTTTGTGTTCTTTGAGCGAATAAAGTTGGAGTTTCTGCCATTTTTTGAGTCGCTTTTGCTTTTGAACTTAGTCTCATATCCCTAACAGATTCCACCCTCTTCATTACGGTTGGAGATTTTCTTAAAAGATTAGGCTCAACTCCTTCTAACCATAAGCAGTATCTTTTCTTTGCATTGATAAATTCACGAGCACCTAGGTATAAATGAATCCATTCTTTTGTAATTGGTTCATTTTCTATTAACCAATCTTTTTCTTCTTCTGTTAAAATGAACGCTCCACCATCTCTAGGCATGTTTCCAAAATTCATTTCTTTTACATCACATATAGGCTTATTTCTACTTTCAATATAAATATCTCCTGCTTCTATTAAATAACCATTAATATAGTTAACTTTTCTTGCAGTATCAGAAGTATATATAAATTTATCTCTTTTTTTCTCATTATTAATATTAGTAAAACCGATAATAACAACATGAACAGCTGCTTTCATAACAGCTTCACTCTCCCATTTAAAGGTTGAGTAGGCGAATACAATATCTACATCATATTTATCTCTCAAATATTTCCAATAAATAGCAGGTTGCATTCCTTGACTTATTGAATTAGTAGATACCAAAGCTGTAACTATGTTTTGATTTTCATTCATCATTTCTGCTGATTTTTTATACCAAGCAGTAACATAATCAATCTCTCCTACACCTGATATATTACCAAAAATTGATTTGATTTGCTCTTTTTGGTCTCTATCCATCATCATTCCTCCCACAAAAGGAGGGTTTCCCATTATATAATCTAATTCATTTTTGTCAACCAAATCATTCCAGTTCATGGTTAGGGCGTTGGCTTCTACTATATTGGCATAGGATTTGAGGGGAAGGATGTCCATGCTTTGGTGGATTATGTTCATGGTTTCTTTCATCATCTGGTCTTCTGATATCCAAAGGGCTGTCCTTGCTACAGTGACGGCAAAGTCATTTATTTCTATTCCATAAAATTGGCCCAAGTTTACCCTAATAGGATCTTCTAATTCATCCGAAGTCCCATCTATAAAGGAAATGGATATAACATCTTTTTTCCTTATTTTTTCCTCTATGATTCTATTTTCGAGTTTTCTTAGGGAAATATAGGTTTCTGTAAGGAAATTTCCAGATCCTGCGGCTGGGTCGAGGAATTTAAGATTTGCTATTTTATTATGAAGTTCTTCTAGCCTTTGTTTTTTCTGTCTTACTTGGTCAATTTCCTTAATTTTTTCAAATTCTTCTTTTAGATCATCTAGGAATAAAGGGTCTATTACCTTGTGGATATTTTTTATAGATGTGTAATGCATTCCTCCAGAACGTCTGGTTTCTGGGTTTAAGGTTGATTCAAATACTGAACCAAAGATGGTTGGAGATATTTTTGACCAGTCAAAGCCTAGGGATGCCCTATTTAGGATGATGTCAACTATGTTTGGATTTAATCTAGGAATTTCCACACCCATATCCGTAAAAAGACCACCGTTCACATATGGAAAGGCTAAGAGGTCCTTGTCTTCGTAAGGATCTCTGTCTTCTTCCTTTCGATTTAATATTCTAAATAAATTTATTAAGGCTGCTCTTGGGTTTGAATCCTTGTACTTATTTAGGTAGTCATGGAACATATTTTTGTTGCCAAATAGACCTGCATCTTCTGCATAGAGGCAAAATACCAGTCTTACACAGAGAATGTTTAGGGAATGGAGTGTGGCTTCGTTGTCTGGGACTTGGTATTCACTTAAGAGAGCATCATAAAGACTTGCAACTATCTCTCCTGCTTCTATGGATATTTGGGTTTCCTTTTTTATGAAGTCTTCTTCAGATACTATAAAGTTTAGCCTATAGACTTCATTTTCTAAATCTTCTAATTTTATTACCTCAGCTTCCCCATTAGGTTTTTCCATATCATAGATGAAAAATTCTTTAAAATTGCAAGTAATTATCCACCTTGGTCTCCTAGAATAAGGTAGTTCAATAGAATATCTCTTTGCTTGCTGAAAGGGTGAAAGCTTAGTTCCATCAGATTGGATAATAGGTTTTTTTAAATCTTTATTTGATGATTTTTGCTCAATTAGAACATGAGTTGCTCCTATGTACCCATCTATAAAATAAGTATTATCTAGTTTTATCCTTGATTCAAACTCTATGTAGGAATAAGGATCTTCGACTCCTAACACATTTTCCAATAAATCTAACCAAAACTTTTAGCTCTGGCTTTTTCATCACCTGTATTTGCCCATCTCTTTGCAAATTCTCTTGCTCTTTTTTGTTGATCTACTAATTTCATAGTCACTCCAAGTTTATTTTTCTCTTTCTTTTAGCAAAAAGCCCAGCCTTATAGCTGAGCTTTGTTTTTTATCTAAATTCACCTGTTATTAGTTTAGATGATATCCATCCTTTTTCTATTTTTAGCCAGTACCTGCCTCCGTCGTTTACTACTTCTTCGCAGTGGACTTTCTCTCCGTTGTTTACATAACCTGCTACTCCTGAGTTTAGGTTTGGTTCGGTTCTTACTTGTCCTGTGTTGGCGTCAATTTTTAGGTCTTTGTTTAGGAAGTCTGCTTCTTTGTAGATGTCTGTGTAGGCTGGGTTGCCGTTTTGGCCGTAGGAGTTTGTTGCCCTTAGTTGTTCTAGGTCATATTTTTCTGCTAGTTCTCTTCTGTTGGCCCTAGCTTCTTTGCTGTCGGCGTTTTCGTCTTTTTCTTCGCTTTCGCTTTCATTGTCTTTGCTAGGTTCTTTTTCACTTGTTTCTTTTTCTTCTTCTTTGTCGGCTGACTCTTCTTTTTCGCCTGTTATTTCTTCCTTAAGTTCTCTTAGGGTTTTGGATTCAGGTAAGAGGTCTGCATAGGTTTTGACTAGTTTTTCGGCTTCCTTGTCATCTTCCTTTATTGCCTTTTTGATGTCTTCTACGATTAGATCTTCTATTTCCCCTAGTTTTTCTTGACCTTTTTTGTAGTAGTCGCCCGCTTCTTCTGGGATTGCCTTAAGAATTTTGATTGCTTTTTCGTAGTCTTTGTCTTTTACGCTTTCTTCGCTTGTTTTTAGGGCTTTTTCATATAGTTTAGTATCGTCTTGGCTACTTTCTTCTACTTGGGTATTTTGAGCCATTTCTCTGTCGGCTCCGAGTTTGAAGAAATAAGATAGGACTATAAATATTACTGCAAAGGCCATCACAGATCCCAAGATGAGTCCATAGGTCATTAGGTCTCTGTCCTTTGATCTTTGCTTTTGCCTTTGAGCACGTTTTTGGCTATCTTCCTTGGATATTTTTATTTTTTGAGTTTCAAATTCATCTACCAGACTTGCTCCACAAGACTCGCAGACCTTGGCTCCTTCTTTGTTGTCTTGGCCACATTTTTTACAAATCATATTCCCTCCTATTGTGTCAGTCAAAGTTTTGTTTGCTTATATTATATCATAATTTTTTACAAAGGCTTAGCAAAAAGAAGGATTTTACCTTATTATTTGCCCTTATTTTTTATTAGCCAAGTAAGATTTGTAAAAACTGAGGTCTTGGACTGTCTCAACAACTCCCTTGTAGACTCCCTTCTTATCCCTTACTGCATAGTAGGAAATGGCGTAGTCCACACCTTTTATATTTTTTACCAATTTAAAATCGTCTTTTTTGCCTTCCTTAAATTCCCTTATTAAGTTTCTTACAATTGGTTCAACTTGGGGTGGGTGGCAATAATATACTTCCCTGCCGAGGGATGATTCAGGTCTTTTGAAAACTTTTTTGCCCTTGTGGTCATTGTAATATGAGCTTATGTCGTTTTCATCAATATAAGTGATTTCTATTTCCAAGGTATCTAGCATGGCTTCTAGTTGGTCTACTCTCATCTTTCCCTTGGCGAAATTTATATACCCATCTTCAAAGTCACTTGTCTTTGGTTTTTCAAGTGATTCATAGGCTACAAGGTCGTGGTCATAATCTCCCAAATCCTTGTAAAGAAGCCTTAAATCTTCATCGCTCATTTTTTCAAAAACTAGGGGATAGAGGATATTTTCTTCCTTGTAGGTCATCTCTTCTGCCCTCTTTATACTTTCTAAAAGAAGGTCTTTTTTGCCAAGTTTGATGGCTTTTTTTATGTTATTGGCAATTTCTATATCCACAGCCCACATCACATCTGATGGGCCAGGTGTATTGTATTTGGCCTTGAGGATTGGATAAATAAGGTCCCCTTTTTTCTTGTAATGACCAAAAACCTTGTTCATATCTTCACTCACATCTTCGCCATTTTCCACAGCCTTCATCGCCTTTTCTAAGATTTTTTTAATTTGATCATTTTCTTTTGAAAAATAATCCAAAAAAGAACCTTCCTCATAGGTAGACTTTTTATTTTCTGTATCTGTTGCCCCATGGAATAAAGAAGAATGGACATCACAAAGCCTTCTTACTTCCTCTTTATCCATGCCAGATTCCAACAAATCTTCCTCTGCAGCCATAATCTCTGCAGAAGAAACTCCCTCAAAATTTTTCTTAAAATCAGCCTTAACCTTCTCTAGGTCTTCCCCTTCTCCTAGCCTTTTTAGGTAGGACTTAATTAGTTCCTTTCTTTCAATGGCTTCTGGATTTTGTGACGAATCGCAAAGCTCGTAGCCAAGCGCCTCTAATTTTTCCTTATAATCACTAATTCCCATCATCTTTGCCCCACGTTTAAGAGAAACTTTCTTCGCCAAAGTCTTGACCATGAGGGGATTATTTAAACTAGTAAAGCCAAGTCCAATGAGATCTTCCTTTAATTTGTCATTATCTTTTATTAGGTCGTAAACAACTTTATTTATATCAATCTGCATAATATCACTCCTTAAGATTATTATACAGCGATAGATAATGATAATCAGTAACTTTTGTTACAATTTTTATTAAAAAACAAATTAAATTATTTTAGAAAAATACAAAGCCAAACTGCATGGTCTTGCCTTATTACCCTGTGGATTTGGTGGGGCTTTATGGGTAAGATATCTCCCTTTTTTAGCTTTACTAGCTTTCCATCTATCTCAAGGGTCGCTTTTCCTTCCTCTATTTTCACAATTTCTAGCTCATTTTGGTCATAATAGCCTGTAGCTTGGTTGAGGGAGGTAATTCTAATAACTTTTATTTTTTCATTTTCAAAAATCATTTCTTCTATTTCCTCATCCTCAGAAAATTCTAACTTGTCGAAAATATTATAAATTTCCATAGGTCCCTATTTTCCCTACCTAGTCTTCCAAAGACATTTGATAAATTTTCTTTATATCACTTGGTCTTAGGTCTATGAAGCCTTTTTTTACACCAGTTTTGCCACAAGCTTTTTTGCTCATTTCATCAAAATGACTTTGGTCAATGCCGATTTTTCTTAAGTTTGAATCAAGACCTAGGTCCTTAAAGAAAAATTCCTTAACTTTTTCAATTGTTTCTTTGGCTACAGCCATCTTGTCTCGATTTTTGTCTAGGTCAAAAACATTTATTCCCAAATCGTAAAATTTGTGGACTGTTTTTTCGCTTAAGCAATATTCCATCCACCTTGGGGTTAAAATAGCAAGGCCCAAGCCATGGGTGATGTCGTAGAAGGCGGAAAGTTCATGTTCAATTGGGTGAACTGTCCAAGCCGCCTTGGATGAATCAGAAATAAAATCATTTATCGCCCAAGATGATGCCCACATGAGGTTGGCTCTGGCTTCGTAATTATGAGGGTCTTTTATGGCGATTGGCCCGTATTTTATTACTGTTTTCATCAAGGCTTCCATAATCCTGTCTAGCATAAACATGGTTCCGTCGATATTAAAGTAGGTTTCGAAAATATGGGATAAAATGTCTGCAGAACCTGCCGCTGTTTGGAATTTTGGCACAGTGTAGGTTAGTTCTGGATTTAAAAATGAAACCTTTGGCCTAGTGTCAGGGTGGCCTGAGGATAGTTTTTCTCTTGTTTCTGGATTTGTGATTACTCCCCCACAGTCCATTTCAGAACCTGTTGCCGCCATGGTTAGGACTGTTAAAAGTGGGATGGCGGGGCTCATTGGTCTTTTTTCTGAGATAAATTTCCATGGGTCAAAGTCAGCACAAGCACCTGCCGCCATGAATTTTGATGCATCTATGGTTGATCCTCCACCAACAGCAAGGATGGCTCCAATGCCATTTTCCTTTATTATCCTAACTCCCTCTCTAACTGAGTCTATTCTTGGATTTGGTTGGATGCCAGAAAGTTCAAAAACTTCGATTCCTGCCCCTTCTAACTCTTTTATAACCTTATCATAAACCCCATTTTTCTTGATAGACCCAGCTCCGTAGGTCAATAGGATTTTGTCTGCATATTTTTTGGCTTCTTCGCCTATGTAGTCTAAAGCGTCCCTTCCAAAGTGAATCCTTGTTCCTATATCATAAGTAAAATTATTCATAATCTCTCATCTCCTTTTGTTATTTTTACCCATTTTAGAAAATTTTCCATAAAAAAACTCTTCCCATGACGGAAAGAGTTTTGCCTTTAAATATATTTTCTTTTGCACTTATCTTCTATACCTGTACTTAGGATTAGAAATCCAAGTCCAAGGCCTGTTAGAATGCCTCTGCCAAGGTCTGGAATTCTGGATGATTGGCCTAATACTATAGATAGTATTAAAAGGATTAATCCGATAAGCAGATGAGTTTTCTTATTTTTTTCCATTAGTCAGTCATCCTTTCAAATTCTATTGAGAATTTATTTAGGATTTTCTTCTCAAGTCTAGATACGGTCATCTGGCTGATATCCAAACTTTCTGCTATGTCTACCTGGGTTCTGCCCTCGTAATACCTGAGTTTTAGGATTTCTTTTTCGAGATCAGTTAGCCTTTCCTTGGACTTTTCGATTAAGTCTTTTAGTTCAACTGAATCGAAATTCTTATCCTCTTCACCGATTATTTCAGCTAGGTCAATAGCATTTTCACCCTTCTGGACTGTATATTTCATATCCAAGGACTGAGGGGTGTAGACCTTGCTTGCTTCCATAGTTTCAAGGATGGTTTCTTCATCTTCTCCCAAATAATCTGCTATATCAGCTACAGTTGGGACTCTCTGGAGTTCTTGGGGAAGGATTTTCTTGGCCACATTTATCTTTTTATAAAGGTTTTGGATGCGTCTTGGCACCCTAATAACCCAACCCTTGTCCCTGAAATATCTCTTAATCTCGCCCATAATTGTAGGTGTGGCAAAGGATGAAAAGGCATAGCCCTTTGATGGGTCAAAACGGTCCACTGCATTAATTAGGCCCAGGCTTGCCACCTGGTAGAGGTCGTCTTTTTCTATGCCCTTGCCAAGATATTTGTTCGACAAGATATCTACTATATACATGTGCTCTTCGATTAACTCGTCTCTCAACTTTTTGTCACGGGTCTTGTGAAATTCTTCAAATTTCTTATCTATTTCTTCCTTGTACTCTTGGCTGGCATTTGGCTTAGGCATGAGTCTTCCTCATTGTTATTCTTAAAAGGTCGCCGTCTGTTTCTATCTCATCTGCAAGGGCTGATAGGATTGCATCTCTCATAGCAAGGGCCCTAGCATCTTCTTTTTTATCCTTGCCAGCTACTTCTAGGGTCAAGGATTCATCTCCTACAAGAAAGGCTAGGTCCAAACCATTTTCGCCCATCTTGTAGTTAATAGCCTCGCTTACAAGGACTTTTAAATCCTCAATTTGTTCTATATCAAAATTTAATTCTGAACCGAGTCCTGCCACAAAAAGTCTAATCGATTTTTGGTATTTTTTATTGGCTGGAATTTTTATAGAAATCTTATCCATGGCTACTCCATATTAAAAACATCAGTTAGGTCTGTAATTTTAAAGAGTTTGAGGATATTTTCCTTAGGATTAATTATAGAAACTGACCTATCTTTTTCCTTGGCTAATTTATAAATTTTCATAAATAAACCCAGACCTGTAGAATCAAGGTAGTCAAGGTCTTTTATGTCTATAAGTAGGTCCTTGTCAGCTCCCTCGATTTCCTTTTCGATGAAGCTTCTAAATTCGTCTTCTGCATAGATATCTAAATCTCCCTTTACTTCTACAAGGAGAAATTTTTCCTTATCGTAAATCTTACTTTCAAACATCTTTTTCCTCATCTTCCAACATATTGTCATAGGTTGTAACTGAAACTATAGCATCATCTTCGTCAGCTAGATTTTTAAGCTTAACACCCATTGTATTCCTGCCTGTAGTTGAGACATCTCTAGCTGAGAGCCTGATCATATCGCCTTTTTTAGATACCATCATGATATCTGTATCAAGGTCTACTGGGAGGGTATCAACGACTTTTCCTGTCTTATCATTTACCTTGTGACACCTTACGCCCTTGCCACCCCTGTTTTGGTTTTTGAAATTATTGAAGGTGGTCTTTTTGCCAAAGCCGTTTCTTGTCACAACTAAAAGATAGGTCTCATCGCCCATTATATTCATACTTACAACTGCATCGTCTTCATCGAGTCTGATTGCCCTAACACCTACGGCGGCCCTACCCATAGTCCTGACATCTTTGGTATTAAACTGGATGGTCATACCATTTTGGGTTGAAATTATGACTTCCTCATCCTTTTCAATTTGTCTTACAGAAATCAATTTATCACCATCTCTTAGAGAAATTGCTATAATACCATTTCTTCTGATGTTGGTGAAGTTTTCTGCGTCAGTCTTTTTGATTTGACCATCTTTGGTTTGAAGGACTAGCTGGCTATTTTTGCCTAATTCAGATAGGGTAATCATTTCGGTAATTTTTTCGCCTGACTCTAGGTTTAGGATATTTATTATAGCCTGGCCTCTAGAAGTACGGCTTCCTTCAGGAATCTTGTAGGCTTCAAGGGAGTAGACCTTGCCAAAGGATGTGAAGAATAAGAGGTCTTCGTGGGTGTTGGTTGTGATTATCTTTTTGATAAAGTCGCCTTCTTTGGTATTTCCAGCCGCAATTCCCTTACCACCCCTATTTTGAACCTTGTAGGTATCTATAGGAAGTCTCTTGATGTAGCCATCCTTTGTTAGGGAAATCAAAACATCTTCTTCTTCGATAAGCTCGGTTACGTCAAGTTCTCCCTCATCTGGGACAATCTTTGTGCGTCTTTCATCTGAGTATTTTTCCTTGATTTCAGTGATTTCATCGATAATTAGGTTTATAAGATTTTCTTCAGAGTTTAGGATTGAAAGCAAATACTCAATTGTTTCTGCCAATTCCTTGTTTTCTGCATTTAGCTTTTCAATTTCAAGACCTGATAGGCGTTTTAATTGCATATCCAAAATAGCTTGAGATTGGGCATCTGATAGTTTATACCTATCAAAGAAAATCTTTTTAATTTGGTCATTGTCATAGGAAGACCTGATGATTTTGATAATCTCATCTATGTGGTCGATAGCTATGATCAAACCTTCTACTATGTGTTTTCTCTCACGAGCCTTGGATAGGTCGAAGTTGGTCCTTCTTGTTACCACTTCTTTTTGGTGGTCAACATAGTATTCGATTAGTTCTTTTAGGTTTAAAATCTTTGGCTCTCCACCAACTAAGGCTAGGTTTATGATACCAAAGGTATTTTCTAATTGGGTATATTTATAAAGGTTATTTAGGACAATATTAGCGTTGGAATCTCTCTTAATTTCAACAACTATCCTCATTCCCTTCCTGTCAGATTCATCTCTTATGTCAGAAATACCATCTATTCTTTTTTCCTTAACAAGGTCGGCAATCTTTTCGATTAACCTTGCCTTATTGACTTGGTAAGGAATTTCTGAAACAATAATTCTTTCCCTATTCTTCTTGAAAGGCTCGATTCTAGCTACCGCTCTTTGTTTAATCTTGCCCCTACCTGTCATGTATGCATCTTTGATTCCAGATTTACCTAAAATCAAAGCCCCAGTTGGGAAGTCTGGTCCAGGAATAATTTTGATTAGGTCATCAATATCAATTTCTGGATTTTTCATATAGGCAATGCAAGCGTCGATTGCTTCGCCTAGGTTGTGTGGGGCCATGTTGGTTGCCATACCTACAGCTATACCATTTGACCCATTTACCAAAAGATTTGGGAATCTTGAAGGAAGGACAGATGGTTCCATCTCTTCGCCATCGAAGTTTGGAATGAAGTCTACTGTATCCTTATTTATATCCCTAAGCATCTCCTTGGCAATCTTGCTCATCCTTACTTCTGTGTAACGCATGGCAGCTGCTTGGTCTCCGTCTATAGAACCAAAGTTACCCTGGCCTTGAGCAAGTGGGTACCTAGTTGAGAAATCTTGGGCTAGCCTTACTAGGGCATAGTAGATTGCAGAGTCACCATGTGGGTGAAATTTACCCATTACATCACCGACAACCCTGGCTGATTTTCTGGTTGGTTTATTTGGATCAAGGCCTAGTTGTTGCATGCCGTATAGGATTCTCCTGTGAACAGGCTTTAGTCCATCACGGACATCTGGTAGGGCCCTTGAAACTATAACAGACATCGAATATTCAAGATAAGATGATTTCATCTTTTTTTCGAGGTCTATATTGATTATGTTTTGATTTTCTGTCATTTACGCCTCCTATACGTCTATATCTGTAACGTACTTGGCATTTTCTTGGATAAAGTTACGTCTAGGTTCTACCTTTTCTCCCATTAATAGTGAGAAGGTATCGTCTGTTGTTGTAGATTCCAAGTCTTCTTCCACTCTTAAAAGCACTCGCCTGTCTGGATCCATAGTTGTTTCCCAAAGCTGTTCGGCGTTCATCTCACCAAGACCCTTGTACCTGTTTATCTTGAAAGCTGCATCGCCTAGCTCTTTGATATACTTATCCTTTTCGTCATCGGAATACACATATCTTTCCTTCTTGCCCTGGCTAATCCTGTATAAAGGAGGGAGGGCAACATAAACGTGGCCTTCGTCGATTAAATCTTTCATATACCTGTAGAAGAAAGTGAGCAGGAGGGTCCTAATGTGAGCCCCGTCCACGTCCGCATCTGTCATGATGATAATCTTGCCATAGCGGAGTTTTGATATGTCAAATTCCTTGCCAATACCTGTACCAAAGGCTGTAATCATATTTTTTATTTCTTCTGAGTTTAAAACCTTGTCTAGGTGGGCTTTTTCTACGTTCATAATCTTGCCCCTAAGTGGGAGGATGGCTTGAATCCTATTGTCCCTACCACCTTTAGCAGAACCACCCGCAGAATTACCCTCGACTATGAAAATTTCATTTTCAGAAATATCTGTTGATTGGCAGTCGGCAAGCTTGCCTGGAAGGGTTGCAGAATCTAGGATTGACCTTTTTCTTGTAAGGTCTCTCGCCTTTCTAGCAGCTTCTCTCGCACGCCTACTTGCAAGGGACTTGTCAATTATAGCTTTGGCTGGCTTTGGATTTTCCTCAAGGAAGGCTGTGAGGTGTTCTGATATATAGGAATCCACAACTCCCCTTACCTCAGAGTTTCCAAGCTTAGACTTGGTTTGGCCTTCAAATTGTGGGTTGGAAATTTTTACAGAAATAATTGCTGTAAGGCCTTCTCTGATGTCCTCACCTTGGAGGTTATCTTCATTATCTTTCAAGAAATTATATTTTCTAGCATAATCATTTACAGACCTTGTTAGGGATGACCTGAGGCCTGAAAGGTGGGTACCACCCTCTGGGGTTTGGATATTGTTAGCATAGGATAGGATATTTTCGCTATAGCCATCTGTGTATTGGAAGGCAAATTCTACTTCTATGCCTTCTTGGCTACCGTCAAAGTGTGGGACCATCTCCATGATTGGGTCCTTATTCCTGTTTAAAAAGCTTACAAATTCAGAAATACCACCTTCGAATTTAAAGGAAGTCTCAAAATTTTCCCTTTCGTCTTCAAAACGGATTTCTACTCCCTTGTTTAAGAAGGCCATTTCCCTAAACCTATTTTCTAGGATTGACCTTTCGAAAATGGTTGTGTCGAAGATTTCTGCATCTGGTTTGAAGGTGATTTTTGTACCTGTTTCTGTGGTATCTCCAATTACTTCTATGTCCTTGGTTACTTCGCCCCTTGCAAATTCCATTTTATAAATGTGGCCATCTCTTTTTACTTCTGCTATGAGGTATTCTGAAAGGGCGTTTACTACTGATACACCAACGCCGTGGAGACCTCCGGAAACCTTGTAGGCTGAGTCATCGAACTTTCCACCTGCATGGAGGACTGTTAGGACTGTCTCAAGTGTTGACTTGTGAGTTGTTGGGTGTTCCTTTACAGGGATTCCCGATCCATCATCTTCTACACTTACGACATTGTCCTTGCTTACGGTTACCTTTATGTAGTCACAACGACCAGCTAGGGCCTCATCTACTGAGTTGTCCACAACCTCGTAAACCAGGTGGTGGAGTCCTCTTGAACTTGTTGAGCCGATATACATACCAGGTCTTAGTCTAACGGGTTCTAGTCCCTCCAAGACCCTGATATTACCAGCATCATAATTGTTTTCTGTCATATTTATCCTTTCTAATTCTGCCATCCGAAATGTAGGAAATCTTATCAGCTGGAACATTTTCCAAACTTTTTGTATTGGTTGCTGTGATTATGGTTTGGTAGTCGGACAGATTTTCCAAAAGAAAGAGACTTCTTTTTTCATCTAGCTCCGAAAACACATCATCAAGCAAAATCACTGCCCTATCGCCACTTATCTCCCTGACAAGCTTGACTTCAGCAAGCTTTATATTTATAATCGCCGATCTTTGTTGGCCTTGGGAAGCGAAAAGCCTGGTGTTTTTTCCGTTGATTTTGATTATTACATCATCTCTGTGGATGCCAGCTTGGGTACTTAGGTATCTTAGGTCCTCATCTCTTTTTTCTAAAAATTTCTCATAATATTGGTCAAAACTTTCGGCGCTTATATCCGGTAGGTAGGCTATTTCTAGCTTTTCCTTACCAGCTGTGAGGGCTGTTTGAAAGTCGTTAGCGTATTTTTCTACAAATTTCACAAACTTTAGCCTTGCCTTGTATATCCTATAGCCTTCCTTGACTAGGGACTTATCAAAGGCATCGAGTTGTTCCTTGAAATATGAGGATGTCCTATTTTTAAGTAGTTTATTCCTAGCAAACAAAATCTTATCGTAGTCTTTTTTTACCCTTGTGTAGGAAAAATCTATGGAGCTGATTATTTCATCCAACAAATCCCTCCTGAGGTTGGGGCCTTCCTTGATAATATTGAGGTCCTCCGGGGTAAACAAGACTAATTTAAAGAGTGATTTTAAATCTTTGTTCCTCTTATATTCTACTTCATTTACAAAAATATTCTTATCAGTCCCCTCAACCCTGATTAGGACTTTCTTAAAGGATCTGCCCTTTCTGATTGTGCCAGAAAGCTCCATCCTATCCTGGCCAAAATTTATTAGGTCCTTATCCCTTAATTTTTTGAAGGATGTGGCGTTGGCAAGGTAGTAGCAAGATTCAAGCAAATTTGTCTTGCCCTGGGCATTGTCTCCGATAAAAATATTTATCGAGTCGTTAAAGGTGACTGACTCGTAAAAGTAATTTCTAAAATTGTATAATTTAATATCCTGAATCCACATTATTTAATTATTATTTTTACACCATCAAAGACGATTTCATCCCCTGGGTGGATTTTCTTTCCTGCTATATAACAAGGTTCGTCATTTAAAAGGACGCCTTCTTCCCTTATTATATGCTTGGCAAGACCCCCTGAAGGGAGTAAATCAGTTGCCTTTAGGAGGTCTTTAAGCCTTATTTCACTTGTTTTAAATTCTATAATTTCCATAATTTTACCTTGCTAGCCTTACTGGGAGAACCAAATAAGTATAATCCTCGCCCTCGTGTTTAGAATCTGTTGGGTAAATCAAACATGGATTTAGGCTGGATTTGAAATTTAGTTTTATTTTTTCGCTATCACAAGCCTTAACCCCGTCTTGCATGTATTTGGCATTGAAGGCTATATCTAGGCCTTCGCCATCTTGGTCTATTTCTATTACTTCTTTTACATCACCGATTTCAGAATTAGACCTTAGGGTCATAGCCCCTTGCTCGATATTAACACGAATTAAATTTGCCCTGCCTGGGTCAGATAGAACTTGGGCTCTGTCTAGGGCTGCTGTTAGGGCAGATTTTTCTACTATTACTGATGTTTCTGAGATATCGTTAATTATATTCCTGTAGTCGATAAAGTTTTTATCAATTACCTTGCATAACATAGTAGTGTCTTCAGATACAAACATGAGGTCATTTTCATTTCTATATAAAGATGTTTTGCTTTCATCTGATACAATCCTTGACCATTCTAAAAGTGACCTTTTCGGGATAATGTATTCTGTATTTTCAAAATCTGCTGGATATTCTAGCTTGATTTTTTTTAAGGCAACCCTGTAACCATCAAGGGCTACCATATTTAGGCTTCCTTCCCTAAGTTCAAACAAGATGCCAGTTAGGGCTAGCTTTGTTTCATCAAGTGTAGTTGCGAATTCTGTTTGACTTATAGACCTTTTTAGCTTGTCGTTGTCTACTATAAGGGCTAGGGTATTTGGAATCTTGATTTCTTCCTTGTCGAAATATTCAAAAGCAACTAGGTTAAAATTAGATCTCTTGCAGGAAATCTTTATTTTTCCACTTTCTAATTCTATCTTTACTAGTTCATCTGGGAGTTTCCTTATAATATTTGTAATTAGGTCGGCTTTTACTGCCATAACTCCTTCTTTTATGATTTTGGCATCAACTAGGGTTTTGATTGAGATTTCCCCATCAAAAGAGGTCATTGAAAGTCTATTATTTTCTGTAGAAAAGTATATTAATTCATGGATTTGTATATTGGTAGATTTGGATACGGCTCTGTTGACTATGTTTAAAGCCTTCATTAGTTCTTTTTGCTTAATTTCAAATTTCATGCTATCTCCTTAACTATTATTTAAACTTAGTAGTATTAGTAGTAGGTCCTGTATATATGTGGATATCTTTCGAATGTTTGTATTTTTAAAGCTTTGTCTATGTTTATAAGCTATGGATAAGCCAAAGGAAAAATCCTAAGTTTTCCACACTTTACCCAAGGCTTTTTTGCAAGGCAAATCAAAAAAAGTTATAAACATACTTACCCACAGACTTATGCCCAATTTAGTCCTTAATTTCCTTAATTAGGATATCAATTTCGTTTTTCAAATCTTCATCTTCATCCATCAGATCTGTTATCTTATCTATGCCGTGGATGACAGTTGTATGGTCCCTATCAAAGGCGTTAGCTATTGTTACAAGAGAATCATCCAGGAGTTCTCTTGATATAAACATGGCTATTTGCCTTGGATTTACAATTTCTTTTTTTCTGGACTTGCCCTTTAGGTCGGCAAGTTTTACATTATATTTATTGGCAACTGCCTGTTGGATATCGGCTATGGTTAGCCTTTTCTTTTTGTTTTTGACCCTAGTGCCTACGCCCTTTATGGCATCTTCCATTGATACTTCGATTCTTCCATCACTTTTTGCATAGGCGATGGCTGTTGAAAGGGCTCCTTCCAGGTCTCTGATATTGGTATCTATCTCTAAGGCTATGTAGGATAAAATTGAATTATCAATAATAGCTCCCAAATCTTCTAGTTTTTTTTGGAGTATTGCCACACGGGTTTCATAGTCTGGTCTTGATATATCGGCGATAATACCATAGTTAAACCTAGACACCAACCTATCTTCCAGGTGTTTTATTTCTCTTGGTGGCTTATCTGAGGTGATAACTATTTGTTTGCCGGCATTGTAAAGGTCGTTGAAGGTGTGGAAAAATTCCTCTTGGGTCGCTTCTTTGTTGGCTATAAATTGGATATCATCTATAAGAAGCACATCTGCTGAGCGATATTTTTCCCTAAATTCTTGGTTTTTATTGGTTCTTAAGGCAGCTATCATTTCATTGGTAAATTTTTCGCTAGATAGGTACATGACATAGGCATCGTCCCTGGCTTCTAGGATTTGGTGGGCAATAGCTTGGATAAGGTGGGTTTTGCCAAGACCACTTGATCCGTAAATAAAAAGTGGATTGTAAACCTTGGAAACATCGCCCCTTGATATGGTATCTGCAACAGCTTGACTAATGCCAAGAGCGTATTGGTTGGACTTGCCTTGGACAAAATTTTCAAAAACATTTGCTTCTTCTAGTTGAGGTTTAGGGAAAGACTTAACCTTGTCTATTCTCATTTGTCCGTCCTTGTCATAGTCCTTGCCCAAGGTTAGGATTTTTTGGTAATTCTCCCCATCTTTTGCAATTACTTCTACTTTCAAAGCTCCACCGATTTTTTCTGCTATTTTATCAAGAGCATCTTGGAGTTTAGCCTTCCAAATTCCTTCAAAAATAAAAAGTGTATCTTTTTTTGGAATTTCTAGGTAAAGGACGCCGTTGTATAAATTCAAAGGTTTTAAAATACCAATCCATGTGTCAAATTGTTGGTTATCGCTCACATGCATTCGCATTTCATTTTTTAATTCATTCGTAATGAATTCTAGATTCTTCATCTATGCATTCCTTTCTTGGGTCTTATCCACATAAATTTTGCTTTGTAATTTTAAGCTTTGACTTAAAAAATTAGACCTTATCCCCAAAATTGGGATAAGTTGTGGATAAGTTTCTTGTTGATAAAATTTGTCTTGATATTTTAAGATTTGATTAGGGATAAAATTTTATTTTTACCAAAATCATGGATTTTATCCACAAGTTAAAGGCAAATTTACCTTAAAACTATAGTTTTACCCCTACTTTTACACATCTAATCTTACCATAAATTAGCCATTATTTCAACTTATCCACAAGTTCTGGACAAAAATATGGATAAGTCTAAAACAAGAAAACAAGGCAGGTAAAAATTATTGTTGATATGTGGATAAGTGTGTGTATTTATTAAATATTTGTATAGTCGAAAATATATTTTCCCTATTTTCTGTACTTATCCTAGAAAACTTATCATAATTTTAAAAAAATATACATATGAAATTTTATCTTCATAAATTGTGGAAAAGAAAAAATCCCCAAAGATATCAACATTAAATATTTATTCCGAAAATCCAAGGTAAAAAGGATAATTATACCAAATCCACCCTGATTTTTATTCATCAGTTAAGATAAAAATAAAATCCTATCTATAACCTATAAAAAAAACAAAATAATCTTGACAGATAAGCTTATTTTCAATATAATAGTTAGAGTCAAAATTTATTAGGAGGTGTAAATATGAAAAGAACCTATCAACCAAATAGAAGAAGAAGAAAAAAAGATCACGGTTTTAGAAAAAGAATGTCTTCTCCAGGTGGAAGAAGAGTACTTAAAGCCAGAAGAAAGAAAAATAGAAAAAGACTTTCAGCTTAATCCCTTAAGAAGTAATTAATTAATGGAAAAAAGATTAAGCCTAAAGAAAGATAAAGACTTTCAAAAAGTCTACAAAAAAAACTTTGCATGCTATAATAGAGATTTCACAGTCCTTGTCAAAAACAACGAGCTTAAAAGCCCGCGTTTTGGCTTTACCATAAGCAAAAAAGTTGGCAAGGCCCACACCAGAAATCAATTAAAAAGAAAACTTAGAGAGATAATAAGGATAAACTATAAAAACCTCAATGGGGTCGATATAGTAATAATCCCCAAAAAACATACCACAGAATTTGACTACCAAAGACTAAAATCCTCTCTAGGTCACGCCCTAAATCAAGCATTTAGAAAAAAGAAGATATACTATGCTAAATAAAGTTTTTATAAAAGTGATAAGATTTTATCAAAAATTCATTTCTCCACAATTAGGCCATGGAAAATGCAAATACTACCCAACTTGTTCCAACTATGCCCTAGAGGCATTCAGGAAATACGGGCCAGTTAAAGCTTTTTTTATGTCTTTGTGGAGAATTTTAAGATGTAATCCATTTTCCAAGGGTGGCTACGATCCAGTAAAATAAAAATACCCCAGATAATACCACAGATTAAAACGGAGAAAATATGTTTAATTTTATAGCGACAATACTCGGTAAGCTAATGAGAATTATCTACGATAACCTCGCCAACAGCCTAACCGAACCAAAAACCATAAGTTTTTATGCAATAGCAATTATAATAATGACCCTGCTTGTAAGCTTAATATCAATACCAGTAACCATATCAACCCAAAAGCAAGCAGAAAGAACCAGAGCCTTTAAGCCAAAAATGGACGAAATCCAAAAAAAATACGGATACGACCAAAAAATCTTGCAACAAAAAATGCAACAACTCTACAAAGAAGAAGGCGTAACACCAGGACTATCAGGATGTCTACCAATGATAATCCAACTACTAGTCCTCTTTGGACTCTTTGCCATGATGAGAGATACAGGAAAATTTGTATTCCCAGAAGGCATGGACCACATCAGAACAGACTTCTTCTGGGTACCAGACCTACTAAAAGCAGATCCACTATGGTACGGCCTTCCACTACTAACATCCCTATCCCAACTGCTAACAACTCTATTCTCAATGAAAACAAACCCACAACAACAAACAGCAGCCATGGGAAGCATGAATACAATGATGTTAGTCCTACCCCTAGTATTTTTCTTCACCTTTAGACAATTACCAGCAGGACTACCACTCTACTACACCCTATCATCAGTATTCAGATTATTAATAATGGTAGTAATGCACTTAGCAATGAAAGGTAAAAAGGTAGAAGAAAAATGAAAAAATCATTAACAAAATCAGCCAAAACAGTAGAAGAAGCAGTAAAACTCGCCCTAGAAGAAATAGGCAAACACAGAAATGAAGTCACAGTAGAAGTCCTAGAAGAAGGAAGTGGTGGATTTCTAGGCCTAATCGGAGGCAAAGACGCAGTAGTAAGAATATCCTACGACGAAGACATGGACAAGGTCCTAGAAGATCTAAAAAATGAAATCCAAGTAGACTCCCTAAAAGCAGTAGAAAAAGACTACGACATCAAAAAAAGAAGCGAAGAAATCAAAAAAGAAAAAGGCATCCCAACAGAAAAACCAATCAAAGAAGAAGCCAAAGAATTGGGAGAAACCATCAAAGATAAACTCGAAGAAATCGAAGACATCATAGAAAAAGAAACAGACGAACTATTTGAAGATAAGGACGAAAAAGACTCAAAAGAAGTAGAAGACATCGAAGAAACAGAAACAGAACAAAGAGACTACGCCCTATCCAAAAAACGTTCGAACATAGATAACTACTACAAAGCCAAAGAACTTCTAGAAGAAATCCTAAAAGCCATGCACTTTGAAAATGTAAGCGTAATAGGCAACCTAGAAGGCTCAATCATAAAACTAGACGCCAAAGTAGACGAAAGCGACACAGGCATCGCCATCGGCAAAAATGGAGCAAGCCTAGAAGCAATCGAATTTATCGTAAGAAAAGCCATCGACTCAAGAAGCAACAACCTAAGAATCAACGTAGACATCAACAACTACAAAAGACGCAGAGACGAAAAAATCGTAAGACTAGCCAGGGAAACAGCTCAGAAAGTAGCCCAAAGCGGAAAATCATGGAACCTAAGATACATGAACTCCTACGAAAGACGTCTAGCCCACGAAGAAATAGCAAAACACAGAAACGTAGAAAGCCACTCCGAAGGCCGCGAACCACAAAGATACGTAGTAGTAGACTACGTTGGAGAATAAAAACAACAAATGAGTATCCGAAAGGGTACTCTTTTTTGTGGGAAAATTCAAATAAATGTTAAAAGTGATTAAGATTTATAAATTTCTATTATTTTAGCAAATAAATCGATTGGTTCCATTTCCAAAGCATAAGCTAATTTTATTAATAAATTTAAACTTATCATATTGTGGCCTAATTCAATACTAGCTAAATGTCTACTTGATATCCATTGTTCGTTATTAAACAAGTTTTTACTAGTTGTTTCGATAAAATCATCTCTATTTTTGTAAGAATCTCCTAAACTCATCCTTATCTTTCTTAGATATTCACCTATAGAAACCAACTTTTCATCATATTTTTTTCTTCTACTCATTTCATATACCTTAAATTATGAACTATAGTTCATTTACAAAATCTTAATATAATTATATAATATAAATAGATCAAAGCAATAGCTTTAGATCGAAAAATAATAAAAATAGGAGTAAAAAATGGAAAATAAATTTACGTTCAAAGTAGAAAGTATCAGAACAATGTCATCACCTAACAAGATTAATGGTATTAGTAGTGAAGATTCAGAAACATTATATTACCTAATGGTAAACATGAATGATTTACCAGATGATCTTCCTTTAGATGTTAATCCTAGACGACAAAAAATGACAACTAATGTAGCAAAAAAAATTATTGGTGCAGTTTTGGATCCTGAAACTGATTTCCATATAAATAATAGAGGTATTGTAATATCTGCTAAAGAATTATCTTTTAATACGGTCAGCTCTGAAGTTACCATATCTTTAGGAGAAAAAGGTAATGAAGATGATTTGGCTAGCTATGGAATTTTGGATGGTGGTCACACATACAGAGCAATTATTAATAATAGGAATAAAATTTCTCCTGATCTACAAAAGTTTGTTAGAGTGGAAGTAATTACAAATGTGCAAAATATTTCAAGATTATCTGATGCTAGGAACACATCTGTTGAGGTATCAGATTTAGCATTATTTAACTTGGACGATAAGTTTGATTTAATTAAAGAGTCCATTGCAAATGAAAAATATAGTGATGATATAGCATACAAGGATAATGAGCCTAAATCAATACATGTATCCGATTTATTAAGACTGATGTTTGCCTTTGACATAGAAAAATTTGAAGATGACTCTACAGCTCCAATCCAAAGCTATTCAGGAAAATCTCAAGTATTTAAGAGATACAAAGAGGCATACGAGACAGACTTTTATAAAGAATTAACTAAAGAACTTCCAAAACTCGTAAATTTATATGACAAAATTGAAGTTGAATTAGCAGATAAATATACAGCATATAAGAATAATGAAGGAGTTAAAAATCCAAAATTTGGCTTAGTTAGAGGCGTAGAAAGATTAAACAAACCAGGAAAATCTTATTTTTTATCAAATCAAATCGATTACTCTATATCATCTGGATACTTATATCCGATATTTGGAGCCTTTAGGGCTCTTATAAAATACGACAAGGATCAGAAAAAAATAAAATGGTTGTTCGATCCAATAAAAATGTGGGATGAGATTGGACATCTTCTTGCTCAAAATATATTTAATACTAGTAACAATCCACAATTAGCAGGAAAAGATAAACAGCTTTGGTTATCAACATATAGAATTGTAGAAACTCAAAGCTTGAGAAAACTTCTTGACGAGAAAATGAAAAAATAAATCAATATAAACCTAAAAGGAGTAGAACTTAATTGATAATTCTATTCCTTTTTTTATTTTAGTTTACTAATGATATTTATTAGTGAAGATTGATTTGTAGTGGAATAATTATAATAAAACATATTGTTAAAATATTATATAAATGTGATATAATAAAATCATCTCCTAGTAAAGGAGGTGATTTTTATGGAGATAGTAATCTTTCTTTTGGAAAATTTAGTTTTTCCCTTGTTAGTTGCTTTGCTTGCTATTTGTATAGATCAGCACTGTAAAAACAAGTAAAAGACAAGGCAGTAGTTCGTACCTACTGCCTTTTTTAATGTCTCTGATTCTCATGGAGAATCGTAATCTTTCTTTTCCTTGATTTGTGTCAAGGGCTTTTTTGGCGATTTAAGAGGTGGCTTCTCTTACGTTTATTATATTTATTATTGTATTTTTTTCAAGTCAAAGCCCAAATTGGAGAGCTTTCTAGAGTAATTTTTGTTTCTATGCCCTTCCTTCATACCTATTTAATCTCTTTATTATATCTACTATTTCCATGGCTTGACCTTTGTTTTGGTTAAATACTTGGCCTAGTCTGCCTATGGATTTAAATGGGTCTTTCTGTATTTCTTCTAATTCTAGGTAGCCGTTTTTTTCAAAGTATGCCATTATTGTTTTGATAAAGAGAGATTGTTGGTTATTTAATTCGTATTTGTTGAAGATTTCTTCGAAATTTTTCCTGATTTTTTCCTTATCTAGGCCTACCAAACCTCTTAGGATTTTGTAGATTGGGTCTTTTCCATAAAATTTTTCGTAGTCATCTTTGCTGCCTAGGTCTTGCCAGAGGATTTTTTCTAGCTTTTTGAAGTCCCTTTCATTTAGCTCTTGGTTGGTGTAAATTTTTTGAAGGACCTCATCGTCATGTGCCTTGGCCTTGATATAGGCCTCGAGCTTTTGATTATAAGGCCTTAGGTCTACAGTGTTTATATTTTGGGTGGTTGGTTCTTTGACTTTTAGTTCATCTTCTATATCTATATAATATTTTGCTTGAACTGGCTTCTCAATTAGGGGTATCAAATCCCTTAGGTCTTTTCTTAATTTTTCTAGCAAGAGGATTTCGACCCTATCCTTAAAGTCAGGCTGGAGAATTTGATTAATCTGGTCAATTTTATCGCCGACTTTTTTTAGATTTGCTTGTTTGGACAAGCTTTCGGCAGTATTTACCAGAATCCTAAACCTCTTTTGGCTTAGGCTTCCTGCAAGGAGGTCAAGCTGCATTTGGACCATGTTTAGGTCAAATAACTGGCTTAGGACATGGCTTTTATCCTTCATTATTAGGTCTGAAATGTGGTCTTTGATATTTTTTATATCGATTGGCTCAAGGTCTGCCCAAGCCTCCTCGTGCCTGTATTTCATCACATATTCACGGTTCATTATTACGTCGTAGGCCTTGTCGTTAAGGGCTCTTATCTTATTCAAGGAGTCTTTTACGAGTTCATCCCTATAGGTCTGGTATTTTTCATCTCCATAATTTTTATCTTGCAAATGCATAATTATTTCTATTCTGGTATTGAAAATTTTGGCTGTGAGGGATTTTTGGATTGGTGGCTCGGGAAGTTTTTCGCCCCCACCAAACCTTTCAAAATTGCCACCGTAGTCAAAGATTAAAAAGTGTTCCTTATTCCTACCTGGACCAAAAAGGTTTGGGCAAAGTCTGGTTCCCCTACCGATCATCTGGGAGAACATAATCTTAGAATATAGGTCCTTAAAAAATACCAAATTTACAACCTCAGGCACATCTATACCTGTATCTAGCATATTTACAGAGATTGCAATCTGTGGTAATTCCTCTTTGACAGAAAATTTGTCGATTAAGTCCTGGGCGTAGTTTATATTGTAGGTAATAACTCTGGCATAGTCGGGACCCTTTTGTGGGTAAAGGGCATCAAATCTTTCCTTAATCAAATCGGCATGGGTTTGGTTTTTTGCAAAGACTATTGTTTTTCCAATATCATCTCCACTACCAGTCTTAATCCCATTTTTCATGAAATGATTGATGACCTTATCAACTGTATCAATATTGAAAAGCCAATTGTTAAAGGCAGAGCCGGCTACATTTATATCCTTGGCATCTTCTCCAAAAATTTCTTCGAGAGCTTTCTTCTCATCAGGACCGAGTTCATTATATCTAAGCCCATTTGTAGGCAGTTTTAATTTTGCCTCTATGGCATAATAATTAACCAAGTATTTGCTTTTTATGGCCTCTTCTAGGCTATAAGCATAGGTTGGAATCTGGTTTTCTAGTTTAAAAACATCATAGGTATTCTTGTCTATATCATCACGAGGAGTCGCAGTTAGGCCAACCACCCTGGCATCGAAATAATCAAATATCGCCTTGTATTTCTGGTAGATGGACCTGTGGGCCTCGTCAATTATAATTAGGTCAAAATATCCAACAGTAAAGACCCTCTCTCCCTTTTCGTCAAGGAGGTCATCTATGGAATTAATCATAGTCTGGTAGGTCGAAAAAACCATCCTAGAATCTCTTATAAATTCAGCCTTGTCCCTCTTAGCCTCTGTGAGACTTGTCACAGAGAGATTTGGTAGGAGTTTGGCGAAATTTTTCTTGGCTTGGTTTACAAGAGCTGTCCTATCTGCCAAAAAGAGAATATTTTTTGTCCAAGATGCCTTGGTCAAAATGTCAACAATGGCTATAGCTGTTCTAGTCTTGCCAGTTCCTGTTGCCATCACCAAAAGAACCGCCCTTCTCTTTTCCCTAAAGGCATCAATACTCGCCCTAACAGCTTCCTTTTGGTAGGACCTGCCGGCAATCTTATCGTCAACCCTATAGTCAGCGAGATTTGCGCCTATCTTTCTCCTATCCATCAGCCTTTGCAAGTCTTCCTGGCTATAAAAACCGGACACCATCCTCTGGCTGTCATCGTCCACAAAATATGTGGTAAAGCCATTGGTAAAGAAATAGAAAGGACGTCTGCCATATTGGTTTTCTAGGCAAGATGCGTAGAGTTTTGCCTGGTGCGACCCAACTCTGGGA
>NZ_CAUPFR010000010.1:0-28258 GCF_963510575.1 uncultured Anaerococcus sp.
TGCTATAAATGATGCAGCTAGCCAAGCTGACAAATTTAATGAAGAAAATATGGGCAAATTAACTGGTGGAATCAATATTCCTGGCTTAATGTAATGGCGATTTTACCAGAATCACTAAATAATTTAATAGAACAATTTCAAAAATTACCCACTATAGGCAGAAAAAGTGCTGAAAGACTTGCCATGAGCATAGTTGATGAAGATGCGAAAAGTGTTGAGGAATTTTCAAAATCTTTAATGGAAGTCAAAAATAGGATACACCATTGTAAGATTTGTGGAAACCTGACTGAAGAAGAAACTTGTAATATTTGCAGAGATTTTACAAGAGATGAAGAATATCTTTGTATAGTTGAAGATGTAAGAAACCTTATCGCAATCGAAAAATCCGGCGCCTATAGGGGCAAGTACCATGTATTAGGTGGCTTGATTTCCCCTTCAGATGATATAAGTCCAGATAAGTTAAACATAGATAAACTTATGGAAAGATTAGAAAAAGAAGAAATCAAGGAAATAATCCTAGCAATTTCTTCGACAATTGAAGGTGAAACTACAATTCTTTTTATAACAAACCTCCTAAAGGGGAGAAATATTAAGATATCCAAAATTGCCCAAGGCATTCCAGTAGGATCTCACCTAGAATATTTTGACCAACTTACCCTAGAGCGAGCTCTGGAAGATAGGAGAGACGTAAGTGAATAAGCTAAAAAAATTATTGCTGATAGTTATTCCAATTATGTTATTAACTGGATGTTTAGTATTTAAAGATAAAAAATCAGAGAATATTGACAAAATAGAAAAAGAGGTAATTGAAGTAAAGAAAAAACCTATCGAGAATAATATTGATGTAAAATCAGCTACTTTTTCTTCAGATATTATTTTGGACAAGATAAAGGAGTTCAGTGATAATAGTTACGAAATCACTAGGATAAATAATTTATCTCAGGTAGAATCTTTAGACTTCGACATAGCAATTGTGCCAGCATATCAAGTAGTAGATTTATACAACAAAACAAATGGAAATATAAAACTAGCTGCGATTACCCTAGTAAATAACCTTCATATAATAAGTGACACTCAAATAAATAATCCAAAAGATATGGCAGGAAAAACAATTATGGTTCCTGAACTCAATGAATCAATTGATAAATTAATTGATTCGAAATTGGGATTTGCAAAGGCATTGATGAGGATAAGTACTGAATCTTATTACAATCAGAAAGAATTAGTAAAAAACCTTGAAAAGACAGAAAATGTAATAGCAATTTTATCAGAACCATACTACTCAAAGGTAATTGGTAAAAAATCATATTATACTTTTGATTTAAACAAGGCAATGTCAATGATTCCAAACAATAAATCAGATTCGGATAGTGATTTTTTATCAGATGTAATTATCGTTAATAAAAATTTTCTTAAAGATAATAAAGAATGTTTTGATAAATTTTTGTTAGAATACAAAAAAACTCAACAATCTATTGACGAGAATACTGTTTTGTCACAAGGCATCATAAATAATTATGATATAACAAACGAAGAAGCAATAAAAATATATAAATCAATGGAAAATACATTTATAGATTCAGATACCATGTCAGGTGTGTTTGAAATTTATATGGATAAACTAGAAAAACTTGATAAAAATGTATTTAATGGTGAAAGACCATCGGATGATTTATATTATAAAAATTAAGTAAAACTCCCCAATTGGGGAGATTTTTTTTGGAAATATATATATTATGCCGGAGAGGGAGTATTTTAGGACCTATCTTCTGTACTAGTAAAAAAATAAACGCTGATAAATCAACGTTTACAAGGTATTTGGTGGAGATGAAGGGAGTCGAACCCTTGTCCGTGAAAGCGTCACCAAAGGCATCTACAAGCTTATTAAGTTTTAAAGTTTCGCATAGAAAATAAAAAACTTACAAAAAGTTTTTATGCTAGCTTCATTTTACTCGATTTATCTCAAAGCTTTGATAAATCAGTTGTCGCTTGATTATAAAACAAATATTAAGTCTGCGACGGACTTAATATTTATTGCTGAACCTATAATTAGGCAGCTAGTGCGAAGTTTGCTTCGCTGTTATTGTTTGCGTTTATATTTAATTATCAATTTACGTTTTGATATACGACCTGCAGCCAAAGTCTCATCTATCACGTCGAAACCATGGCATCCCCATATAGGGTAATTATACTAATAATATAAGGCTTGTCAAAATGATAGGTGTTGTGATAAAATATAAATAAGAAAAGGTTTTCTAGAATATTATTTCCATTTTTGGGTATATATATGAAGACAATATTATTCATAAAACAGGAGGGCTTATGAGAAACGCAAACAACACCGCAGCAATGCTCTTAGCTGGTGGACAAGGTTCAAGACTTAAAGCATTGACAAGAGAAATGGCTAAACCGGTAGTTCCATTCGGGGGGAAATATCGAATTATAGATTTTGCCCTTAGTAATGCAACAAATAGTGAGATTAAAGATATAGGAGTTTTGACTCAATATAAACCACAACTTCTTAATGAACACCTTGGTATAGGTGCTGCTTGGGATTATGATAGGAATTTTGGTGGTCTTAGGATTCTGACACCTTATTATACAGAAGAAGGTGGAAGATGGTTTGAGGGTACAGCCTCAGCTATATATGAAAATATCAACTACCTAGATGAGGTTAATCCTGAGTATGTTCTTATTTTATCAGGTGACCATATTTATAAGATGGATTATAGAGAGCTATTAGATGTCCACAAGCAAAAAGGTGCTGATTGTACTATTGCTGTTATGGAAGTTGATTGGGATGAAGCTAGTAGATTTGGTATTATGAATACTGATGAAAATGATAAAATAGTTGAGTTTGAAGAAAAACCTGAAGTTCCTAAATCTAATCTTGCTTCTATGGGTATTTATGTATTTAATTGGAAGGTTTTAAGAAAAGAATTAATTGAAGATTATGAAAATAAGGAATCTACAAATGATTTCGGTCATGATATTATTCCAAAAATGCTAAATCAAGGCTCTCCTCTTTACGTCTATAAATTTGATGGTTACTGGAAAGATGTTGGAACAGTTAGGAGTTTTTGGCAAGCAAATTTAGATTTGATTGATCCTGAAAATGAATTAAATATATATGATGATAATTGGAGAATATATACAAAATCCTTAAATTTACCTCCACATAGGGTTGGAAAAAATGCTGAATTGACTGATACTCTTGTGAATGAGGCTTGTGTTATTAATGGTAAAGTAAATCATTCTGTCCTATTTTCTGAAGTTGAGATTGAAGAAGGGGCTGAAGTGTATAATTCGGTTTTATTAAATGGTGTTAAGGTTAAATCAGGAGTTAAGGTTTATAATGCTGTTGTCGCAGAAAATATGGAATTAACCGAAGATATCGGCGAAGAAAAAGACGGAAAAGTCTATTTAGTTAGCAATGAAGGTATAGAGGAGGAATAGGATGGATAGAGTTGTTGCCTTAGTTTATAGTCCAGACTTTAAAGAAACAAATTATGGACCCCTTTGTAAAGTTAGACCAGATTATATGTTGCCTTTTGGTGGTAGGTATAGAATCATAGATTTTGCTTTATCTAATCTAGCAAATTATGACATCAATAGAGTAATTCTATATGCTGGGGGCAAATTAAGATCAGCTCTTGACCACGTTGGAAATGGTAAGAGTTGGGAATTAAATAGGAGAAACGGTGGTCTTATGATAAACCCAATTGGTCTTGATGGTAAGGGATCAAAGAGTGAAATAGAAACATACTATGATACTATAGTTTATTTCCAAGAGCACGATTTTGAATATGTTTATGTAAAAAATCCTATGTATATTGTTAAAGAGGATATTAGCGACGCTATCGAAAAGCTAAAAGAAGAGAATTTAGATTGTTTAATCCTATCAAATAAGGTTGTTGATAAGGATGGAGAATATTTAAACCAATCAATTATAAATTCTGATGAAGATGGAAAACCAAGTGGAGTTGGTTTAAATCTTGGAATTACAGATACAGTTGATTTATTTTTGGGTTCTCTTTTGATGAAAAAAGAATCATTCCTTAGTGTTTTAAGACATGCTATGCAAGAAAATGTTTATAATTCATTATTATCAGCTATTTTTGCATATCCAGGAAATATAAATATTGATTTTTATAGGCAGGATAAAGAATTTGAAATAATCAAAGATTTTAATTCCTTCTATGAAGTAAATATGAGGCTTTTGAATCAAGAAACTTTTGATAAGTTATTTTATGAAGATGGACTTGTTTACACAAAATCTAAAGATGAACCTTCTACATCCTATACTAAAAATGCTAATGTGAAAAATTCACTTATTGCAAATGGTGGTATAATTGAAGGTGAGGTCGAAAATTCCATTATCTTTAGAGGAGCAAAGATTGGAAAGGGTGCTATTATTAGAAATTCAATCATTTTCCAAGATTCTGTTATAGGTGATGGTGCAATTCTTAACTTTGTTATTACTGATAAGGGTACAGAAATCGGCCATGATGTAAGGTTGTTTGGTAATAGGGCAAATCCTTATGTTACAAGTAAAAATGAATCATTAGACCAAAGGAGCTATTAATGAATATACTTTTTCTAACAAGTGAATCAGTACCATTCATAAAAACTGGAGGGCTTGCAGATGTTGCTGGAGCCCTTCCAAAAGAACTTAAGAAAAAGGGCGTTGATATTAGAGTTGTCATGCCTTTACATAAGGGAATAGATGCTTCCTATCGTGAAAAAATGGAAAAGGTAACAGAATTTTATGTTGACCTTGATTGGAAACATCAATATGCTGGAGTTTATCAGTTAGAATGGGATGGAGTTACTTATTATTTTATAGATAATCTAGAATACTTTGATAGGGATGGACTTTACGGTTACGATGATGATGCTGAAAGATACATTTTTTATTCAAAGGCATGTACACTTTTACCTAAGGAAATCAATTTTAAGCCAGATATTATTCATTCAAATGATTGGCACACTGCAATGGTAAATTTATTTGTTAATGATTTCAGACAAGGTGATTCGTATTACGATGATATTAGAACACTATTTACTATCCATAATTTAAAATATCAAGGTGTATTTAATTCAGATTATATGGCTCTAGCAGGCCTAGATGGTAGGTATTTTAATGAAAATGATTTGAAATACTACGACGCTATTAATTTTATGAAGGCTGGTATAATTCATGCTACCCATGTCAATACCGTTTCCGAAAATTATGCTAGAGAAATACAGTATCCTTTCTATGGAGAGGGCCAAGATGCTGTTATTAGGGAGTATAACTATAAGTTGGATGGTATAGTAAATGGTATAGATTTCGATGTTTGGAATCCTAAAACAGATAAGAATCTCGCTAAAAATTATGATCAAAATTCTATTGATGATAAATATGAAAACAAAAAGGATTTGCAAAAATTATACTCTTTACCTGAGAGGGCAGATGTTCCGGTATTTGGTATAGTTTCAAGACTTAACGAGATGAAGGGTATGGATCTTGTTAGATATATTTTGGAAGAACTTCTACAAGAGGATATACAATTAGTTGTATTGGGTACAGGTGATTATACCTATGAAGAAATGTTTAAATATTTCGAATGGAAGTATCCTGATAAGGTAGCTGCCAGAATATATTATTCTGACAAGGAATCTCACGAAATTTATGCTGGTTCTGATTTTTATTTGATGCCTTCTATTTCTGAACCATGTGGTATTAGTCAATTAATTGCTATGCGTTATGGTTCATTACCAATTGTAAGAGAAGCGGGAGGCTTAAAAGATACTGTAGTTCCGTATAACGAATATACCGGGGATGGAACAGGCTATTCATTTGCAAATATAAATGCTCATGAGCTTTTATTTGCAGCAAAGAATGCTATCAGCGTTTATACAAATAAAAAAGATGTCCATAGACATTTAGTAGAAAATGCTATGAAGCAAAAGAATGACTGGGAAATGTCATCTGAAAAATATTTAGAATTGTACGAGAAAATAAAAGCTTAGAGAAATATATGAAAAATAATAAAGATTTTATCGTAAAAAGAATACAAAGTTTTTTGTATTCTTTTTATGCGAAAAATATAGAAAATGCAAGAATAAATGAAGTTTATGACTGCTTGTGTAGGTATATGATGGAAATAATTGGCAAGACTTGGGTGAAATCTAAGGATATTGACAATGATAAAGACTATTATATATTGTCTTTTGAATATCTACCAGGTAAGTTTATTAACAGGAATATCCATAGATTAAAGATAAAGAACGAAATTGTTGAGGCTCTTAATGAATTGGGATTTGATCTTGATGATATGCTTGCTTGTGAAACAGAAGCGGATTTGGGAGTAGGTGATATAGGTATAGGTTCATCAGCTCTTATAAATGAGCTTGCTAATCAAAGGAAAAGAGCGGTTGCTTATGCCCTTAGATATGAAAATGGAAATCTAAAACAAAAGATAATTGATGGTAGACAAGTGGAATATTCGGATTTTTGGTTAGAACAAGGCTCTAACTGGGAACACAAAAAGGCTTTTTCATATCTTTTAGAAATAGACGGTAGGAAAAATAAATCGATAGCATATGATATGCCAATATTGAGTGATGATGCTGGTTTTGTTAATACTTTGAGACTCTTTAAATCAGAGGTCGTTGAGAATGTTAATATCGAAGATTTTTCTAGGGGTGACCTTTTAAAAGCATATGATGATTATATAAATATTAACTCGATTAATAAGTTTTTATATATTGATGATTCCACATACGAAGGGAAAATTTTTAGGCTAAAGCAAGAATATTTTTATTCTGTATCTGCAGTTAGGGATATTTTTAGGCGCCATAATAAAAGACATGGTAGTGTAGAAGGAATTGAGAAAAATATTAAAATTTTTAGCCATGATATTCACCCAAGTCTTGCTTTAATTGAGTTTATTAGAATTTTGACAAAAGATTATGGATATGAATTATCAAAAGCTATTGAAATGACAAGGCAAATTTTTGATCATGTTGCTTTTTCTATTACTGATGATAGTGTAGAAGATTACGATATAGACATGATTAGAAGAATAAATCCAGAAATGATGGATGCTATTATAGAAATACAAAAAAACCTACAAATAGCATCTAATGATATAAGCCTAGTCAAGAATGGAAAAGTTTCATTTAGAAATATAAATAAGTACTTATCAGGAAACTACCATTACTTATCAAAAATTATAGCCGATGCCAGGGAAAATGATATAAATCACTCATATTTTAATTATGGTACAGACAGAATTCTTTATGCTGAAACAGCTAACATTAATTTAACAAATGTATTAAATAACTACGAAATAGACTCATATTCCTATGATAAATTAGGAAAAATAGGTAAATTAAAAAATAATAAAGATTTTATTAATGATTTAGATAAAGTAAAGTATAATAATAAGCGTGCGCTTGCGAAGATTGTAAAAAGTAGGCTGGCAGATGATATTAACCCTTACTCAATTTATGATATACAATTATCAATCATGCATGAAAGTAAGAGACAAATACTAAATTGCCTAGCTATTGCTTATAAGTATTATATGCTCAAATACAATACAAATCTGAAGCTTGCACCTACAACCTATATATTTTCAGGTAAGGCTAATGAAGGATATTTCATGGCCAAAGAGACAATTAAATTTATCCTTGCATTAAAGCATATGATTGATAAGGATAAATTTATTAGGGAAAAAATAAAAATTGTTTTTATAGAAGACTTAAATGTAGATAAAATTAAGAAAATTTTACCTGCGGTAGATATATATTCAAACCTAACCCTACCTACTTTGGATAATCAAAATTTCCATATTTTAAATTCTATCTTTAATATGTCTAATATTTTATCAACTAAAGGTGGAATTATAGACAATCTTAACGAGAAAAATTCATTCTATACTTTTGGAGCAGACTTCAAACACATTCAAAAAATAAATGAAGAAAATTCCTATAATGCGAATGAATTTTATTATGATAGTGAAATTGTTAAGTTTACTATAGACAATTTATTAAATGAATCTTATGATAATTTCCCTTACAATTTTAAAACAATTTATGACCAACTTTTGATGTATAATGATTCTTTTAAGATATTTTATGACTTGGAAGATCTTATAAAGGCAAGGAAAAAGATAGAAAAAGATTATTTGGATGTATCAAAGTGGGTAAAAATGCAAATTGATAATGTATTATGGGCAAATAATTTTAGATTGGATGAAGTAATAAATAAAGGCAATGAATTTAGTTAAAGAAAACAATATTAGCTATAAGGATATAAGGAAAATTAAATTAGGGGCAGTCTATACAAAAAACAAGACTACTTTTAGGGTGTTTGCTCCAAAGAGAGATAAAATTAATCTAGTAATAACAGATGATTATAAAAAGGTAAGAAGAAATATTTACCCAATGACAAAGGATGCAAGGGGCATATTTACTTTAAGCTTAGAAGGAGATTATGACGGATATTTTTATAATTATATAGTAGATGATAAGTACGAAGTTACTGACCCTTACGCAGTTTCAGCTTCAATTAATTCTCTATATTCTGCTGTTGTTAATCTTGAGGATACCGATCCTGTTGGCTTTAGAGAGAGTAAGAGTCCTCAAATTAGCGAAAAAGAAGCTATAATATATGAGTTAAGTGTAAAAAATTATACAGCTGACCAATCTAGTGGAGCCTACAATAGGGGAAAGTTTTTGGGCTTGGCTGAAGGTGATACAACATTTAAAGGAATAAGCACTGGTATTGATAATATTGAAGACTTGGGTGTAACTCATGTTCAAATCCTACCTATTTATGACTTTATAAGTGTTGATGAAGATGATTCTAAGTTTTTTGATGATGATAACTACAATTGGGGCTATGATCCAGAATTATACTTTGCTCCAGAAGGGTCTTATTCAACTAACCCACTCGACCCTAAGTCAAGGATAAGAGAAGCTAAGCAGATGGTAAAGGCCTTTCACGATAGGGGAATATGTGTGATCATGGATGTAGTTTTTAATCATACTTTCAAAACTATTGATTCAAACCTAAACACATTGGCTCCAAAATATTATCATAGAACAAATCCAGATACTAGCTTTTCTAACGGTTCTGGATGTGGAAATGAATTGGCAAGCGAAAAACCCTTTGTTAGAAAGCTTATAATCGATTCATTGGTTCATTGGGCTAAGGAATATAAAATAGATGGCTTTAGGTTCGATTTGATGGCCTTAATAGATCTTAAAACAATCCAAATAGCAATTAAAGAGCTAAAAAAAGTAAATCCAAATATCATTATATATGGAGAGCCTTGGATGGCCTTGTCTTCACCTCTTTGCTATGAACAGCAAATCTGGAAGGGAAGACAAAAATCAAACGGATTTGGAGTCTTTAATGATGATTTCAGAGATGCTATAAAGGGAGATGTTGATTCCTATGGCAAGGGCTATATACAAGGAATTTTCCACAATAAACATGCTATAGAAACTGGAATTAGAGGTTCAATAGATTATGGAGATTGGAACGGTTTTGCCGATGATGCAAGCGAGACTATAAATTATTTTAATTGTCATGATAATTTAATTTTATATGATAAACTTGCTATATCACTTGAAGATACTAGAGATATAACTTCTTATGCAAAGCTTGCCCTAGGAATAATTATGCTTTCATTTGGTAAACCATTTATATATGAAGGTAATGAATTTAATCATAGCAAGAAAAATGATTCAAATTCTTATAGGTCACCACTTTCGGTAAATGCGATAAATTGGGAAGAGAAAAAGAATAATTTGGAGCTTTTTAACTATACAAAAGATTTGATAGCTCTGAGAAAATCAATAGAAGCATTCAAATATACTAGTAAGGAAGAGATAGAAGATAGACTGAAATTCATACAAGACCTTGACGAAAGTTTAGTAGCTTATATACTTGATGAAACTTATCTTGTTATAATTAATGCTAATGTAAATCCTATGTGGGTATGTGGGGACATCCTAGAAAAATATTTTGTTAATAAAAATGAAGAAAAAATTGTAAAGATTTTTGATAAAGAGGGTATTAATAATATAAGCGTAGAAGTTGCTGAAGGGTTAAGTTTTGAACCATTATCAGTAAATGTATATTATATAGGAGAAACTTATGGATTATAAGAAAAATTTTGAAAATTGGTACAAAGACGACAGGTTTGATGAGGAAACAAGGAAAGAATTAGAAGCTATTAAGGATAATGATGAGGAAATCAAAGATAGGTTTTACCAATCATTAAAATTTGGAACAGCTGGTCTTAGGGGTAAATTAGGAGCTGGAACAAATAGAATGAATAAGTATATGGTTGCCCAAGCTACCCAAGGTTTTGCAGATGCAATTGCTGAGGGTGGAGAAGAAGCAAAAAAACGTGGTGTTGCCATAGCTTATGATGTTAGACATAAATCTTTAGAATTTTCAAAAATTGCTGCAGAAGTATTTGCGGCTAATGGTATAAAAGTTTATATCCATAAGGATATTGAACCAACACCAGTTTGCTCATTTACAATTCGTGAATTAGGTTGTGTAGCAGGTGTAATGGTAACTGCATCTCACAACCCAAGAGAGTACAATGGATACAAAGCTTATAACGAAGAAGGAAGTCAAATTATGGACGAAACTGCTAATAAGATTTTATCCTACATTGGCGATCACCCTGACTTTTTTGAAATACCAAGAATTGATTTTGAAGAAGGTCTAAAAGACGGAATAATTGAGTATGTTCCAGATGAAGTTATAGAAAAATATATATCATTAATCTTAGATTGTACTATAAATGACAAGGGAATTGATAAGGATATTTGCGTAGTTTATTCACCACTAAATGGAACTGGCAATAAACTTGTAAGGAGAATTCTAAAAGAAAGAGGATTTACTAATATCCACGTTGTAAAAGAACAGGAAAATCCAGATCCTGACTTTACTACAGTTGGTTATCCAAATCCAGAAGACCCAAAAGCATTTAAATATTCTGAAAAACTCGGTAATGAAGTTGGTGCAGACTTACTCCTTGCGACAGACCCAGATGCAGATAGGTGCGCAGTAGAAGTAAGGGATGAAAAAGGCGAATATCATTTCTTAACAGGAAATCTTATCGGTACACTCTTAACCCAATATATCTTATCAGGCCTAGATGCAAAGGGCGAACTTCCGGAAAATCCTGCAGTTGTTAAATCCATCGTTACTACTGATTTAATAGCACCGATAGCTAAAAAATATGGTGTTCAAAAATTTGATGTCTTAACTGGATTTAAGAACATATACGACAAGGCAAATGAACTTGAAAGAAATAATTCAGGTAAGTTTGTGTTTGGTTTTGAAGAATCAATTGGTTACAACTATAAAGACTTCGTAAGAGATAAGGATGCAGTAACAGCTGCGATGCTAATAACAGAAATGACTGCCTACTATAAATCTCAAGGAAAGAGTCTATTAGATGTAATTGAACAAATTTATAAAGAACACGGATATTATTCTAATGAAGTTGTTTCAATAGTTCTAGAAGGAGCTGACGGTCAAGCTAGAATTGGTAGGATAATGACAGAAGTTAGGGAAAATCCTATTAAAGAAATTAATGGCGAGAAAGTTAATAGGGTAATTGATTATCAAAATGATGATACTGGACTTCCAAAATCAAACGTATTAAAATATTATTTTGATGATGATTCATGGGTAACCTTAAGACCATCAGGAACAGAACCAAAGATCAAAGTTTATGTAAATGCAATTTCTGATTCTATGGAAAAGGCGAGAGAAAAGAAAAATACAATTGTTAAGTATATGGATGATGTGATTGATTCTATAAAATAATATTCTCTTTTTAACCTCAGGGAGATTCTCTGAGGTTTTTTTCTTTAAAACTTGAATTTCACATTAAAATATCATAACATATAGCCAAGGAGTATTTAATATATGGAAAAATTTTTTAATCTTATTGATAAAGTATTTTCAATAAATGTTTTTGGAAGTTTAACTTTATATCAATTATTATCAACAATATTAAAATATATTTTCGTTTTTATAGTTTTTTATTTTATTTACTCTATAATTAGAATAATATATTATGATGTAAGAACAACTTTGAAAAAGGAACAAGAGTCAGATACATATTTAAAGTTAATGAATATGAATGATGGCTTCTCTTTTATGGTTAAAGAATATTACTTTATAGGTGAGGACAACACTATTGGCAGGGATGCTAGAAATACTATAAGTATTAATGATAAGTATTTGTCAAAATTCCATGCAAGAATCCTACAAGATGAGAATATGTACTTTCTAGAGGATTTAAAGTCTGCCAATGGAACCTACTTAAATGATGAAAAGATTATAGATGCTATTGAATTAAAATCAGGCGATATTATTAAAATAGGGTCATTGAAATTTTTATTTGTCCAAGGTGATAGCGATGAATAAAGATACAGACGTTTTATTAAAATCAATGACTAGGTCGAGAATAAAAGCGAATTTTCTTTTATTTTTGTTTGAGTTTTTATCTTTGTCTCTGGCGATGATTTTTAATATAAAAAACCTAACAAATATTGATTTTTATACCTATTTGGCAATTCTTCTTGTAACTTTGCTTACATCTTTTTTAGTAGATAGGTTTACAAAATCTGATAATATCTTGCTTTTAATCGTAAATATGCTATTTTCGATTGGTGTCGCAATAATTTATAGGCTGGATCCAAAATTAGGTAGGAGACAATTGCAATTTTACCTAGTTGGTGTTACCCTATTTTTCATGACATATTTTATATTAAAGTTTTATAAAAAATGGGATAAACTAATATTGTTTTATGCTGGTATATCAATTATTCTATTTATTGTAACCCTGATTTTTGGTACCAATTTATACGGTGCAAAAAACTGGATTATAATAGGTAATAAATTTAGCATACAGCCTTCAGAGTTTATTAAGGTTCCTCTTGCGTTTTTTGTTGCAAGTTTTTATACCAATTTTAATAAAATTAGCCTTAAACCTTTCGGCAGGTATTTTATGAATTTTATGATATATGTTTTCATAGGATTTTTATTCTTGCAAAAAGATTTAGGAACTGCTTTAATATTTTTTGGTGTTCTAATTTTAAGCCAATTTGTTTATGAAAAAGATAGGAAGCTTATTTTTATTAATATGTTTTTCATGGTAATAGGATCTATTGTTGCTTATTTTTTATTTGGTCACGTTAGAATAAGGGTGGCAACTTGGCTGGACCCTTGGTCTGATATTGATGCCACTGGTTACCAAATTACTCAGGCTTTGTTTGCAACAGCAAGTGGAGGTCTATTTGGAACTGGTATAGGACTTGGTAGGCCAGATTATATTCCAGTTGCAGAGTCTGATTTTATATTTTCTGCAATTTGCGAAGAGATGGGAGTTTTCATGGGCGTAGGGGTTGTGTTATTGTTCATGATCCTTGTTTACAGGTCCTTAAAAATCTCTTTAACACAACAAAATAAATTCTATTCTGTTTTATCATTTTGCATAGGGATTTTATTTGCTCTTCAAACCTTCATAATACTTGGAGGTGTACTAAAGCTGATACCTTTGACAGGGGTGACTCTCCCATTCATAAGTCAAGGTGGGTCATCAATGCTAGCAGGTTTTATCCTCTTGGGATGTCTTCAATATTGTGGAGAAGAAATAAACGAAGGGGGCAGAAATGAAAGATAGTAAAGTGAATAAAAAACGAATAAGCGGCAAAAGCTTTTTGGATAAAATAAAAGAGTTAGAAAAAAAACAGAGGTATAAGGAGAATAACGAACTTAAAGTATTATCAAAATCTACACTCAATAAGAGGTTGATTTTTGTAATGATATTTTTTGTATTTTTGTTTATGTTCTTAACCTTATATTTAGTATATTTCCAACTATTTAATGCTAAAACTTTAGCGAATAATTCTCATAACAGGCGTCTTTGGTTGAACGAAGACCTTGTAAAAAGAGGGAGTATTTACGATAGAAATGGCAACGTATTAGCTTATAGTCAAAAGGATAGTTCAGGTAAGCAAATAAGGATATATAATTATCCCGAAGCGTCAGCATCTATAACAGGTTATTCTTCAACTACTTATGGTAAAACTGGGATAGAAAAATCCTATAATAAGGAACTTCTTGCAATCAGTGGAGAGAATTTTAGTCAATTTAGGAAGATGGTTGTAAAAAATGATACTGGAAATGACCTTCACTTAAGTATTGACCAAAAGATACAAAATATTGTCTATAATTACCTAAGTGGCCATAAGGGTTCTTGTGTTGTTATGAATCCCAAAACCGGACAAGTTTTGGCTATGGTTTCAACACCAAGTTTTAATCCAAATTCTCTAGACCATGATTGGAATAATTTGATTCAGACATCTGATGGAAGACTTGTAAATAGAGCTACATTAGGACTTTACAGACCGGGCTCATCCTTTAAAATAATAACTTCTGCTTCAATTTTAGAAAATGATATAGATACATCCTATAATGACAAGGGAAGCGAAATTGTTCAAGGTTATGAAATAAAAAACTTTAAGGATCAAATTTTTGGTAAGCTGAATTTAAGGACAGCTTTTATTAATTCCGCTAACACCTATTTTGCTAATAAAGCCGTAAAATTAGGCAAGGATAAGTTGGAAAGAACTGGAGAAAAATTTCTTTTTAACAAAGATTATAAGTTTGATTTAGACAAAAATAAGTCGACTATTCCTTTCAAAGACCTAAACAATGCCGATTTAGCTATGACTGGTTTCGGGTATGGAAAAACCCAAGTGACACCCCTTCACATGGCTATGGTTACATCTGCCATTGCAAATGACGGAACCATGATGAAGCCGAGACTTGTTGATAAAATTACTAATAAAGATAAAGATGTAATTTTTGAAGCAGAAAATGAGACCTTATCTAAAGCAACAAGCGAAGATACTGCTCATACAATTAGAGATTTAATGGTTGAGGTAGTTAATAGTGGTACAGGCAGAAATGCTTATCTAAATTGGGTACAACTAGCAGGAAAAACAGGAACTGCAGATAAGTCAGATGGCAATATAGATGCTTGGTTTGTTGGTTTTGCACCCGCATACGAACCTAAAATCGCCTTCGCCTTAGTAATAGAAGATAGCCAAGGTACAGGAGGCGATGTTGCTGCACCTTTAGCTAGGAATATAGTAAGGGATATTTTTAATACAATATCATTTAATTAATTACATGAGCTTATTCTTGATATTAGTCCAATAATGGTTTTTGTTGAGAATAAGCTTATTTATTTTCTTTGGCGAAACACCTATTTTAATTTTAAAATCCCTAGTAGATAATTCTCTGCCATCAAAAATAAATACTGTATGATGGCTATCTCTTTTTGAAACAGATATCTCAATAGTAGCATCGTTTGGCAATACAACTGGACACTTAAGGGCCTTGTTCAAATTTGAATAAACAGGAGCCACTGGAGTCAATTGGTAACCATTTAATGATTGGTGAAGAATGGCACCTTTAGCTGATAAATTATAAGCGGTTGATCCATGAGGTGTAGAAATTATAAGCCCATCACCCGCATATGATTCTATAAAATTGCCATCGATAAAGACTTTTAATCTAATAATTTGATTTTTCTTTGATTTTACAACCACCTCATTAATTGCATTTATATTTTTGTTGTTTATTTGAGACTCAAGTACAGTTAGTTCCTCAATAAGATATTCCCTATTTTCAAGAGCGTAAACGAATTCTTCAAGCATGTTAACTTCGATTTCCTGGTAAAAACCGAGGTGCCCTGTATTTATACCAATAAAGGGAATAGAAGAAAATTTTGAAAGATGGACTGCATTTAAAAAAGTTCCATCACCACCAATCACTAGGTTTAGCATGGCAGATTCATTATATGTAGTACTAATTTCATAGCCACTTTTCTCTAGAATATTCTTAACCTTATGGAAAATAGTATTTGTATATCTAGATTTGTTTTTAAAAATATTAATTAAATTTGTCATATCATGTCCTCTCGCTTATATTATATCATAGGAGTAAGTATGAAATATATAAAATTTGAAAATTTAAACAAAATTAATTTAAAAAAATTTTTGAAAGAAAAATCAATATCCTTAAGAGCCTCCCAAGACTTATTTAAAAAAGGAATTATAGTAAATGATGAAGTGGTTTTTAATAATATTCAACTAGATTATGGAGATATAATTAAAATAAAAATTGATGAAGAAGAACTGGACTACAAACCAATTACAGAAAAAATTGATATAATATATGAAGATGATAATATTTTAGTTATTAATAAACCTAGTGGCGTAACTGTTAATTCAAAAAATCAGATAAGTCTTTCTAATTACCTAGCCAATTATTTTCAGGAAAATAAGATTAAAGCAAAAATTAGACTGGTAAATAGATTAGATATGAACACATCTGGCTTGATGATGGTAGCTAAAAATAAATATGCACAAGCTTATTATCAAAAAGAAATTGAGGAAAATCATACAGAGAAAAAATATATAGCTTGCGTAGAAGGGGAATTGAAAATTGATCAATTATATAAAATACAGCTAGCTTATGATGAAATAAGTAAATCCTATATCGAAAATAAGGATGGAAGTCTTGCAATAACATATTTTAATACAGTAGAATCTAATTGTAAATATTCTATAATTGAATGTACTATAAAAACAGGAAAAACTCATCAGATAAGAGCCAGCCTTAAAACTCTAGGGCACCCAATCTTAGGCGATAAGTTATATGGATCTAGTTATGAACTTCCAAGATTTCTCTTACATTCTTATTATTTAGCCTTTAATGAGTTCGTGAGCCAGGAAAGGATTATCCTTCGAAATATAGTTGATTTCAAGACGTTTCTTACAAATCTATGAAAAGTTTTTCTTGCATTTTTTTTGATAATATACTATAATTAAATTATCCTAAGGACAAGGTCCAATTTAAACCTACAAACTTTATAAGGGATTGCGGAGTTCTAACTTTGATGACAAGCCTCCGATGAGTGGAAGTCAGAGATTTTGGACAGCTTGCCCACCTTCACATACGGGAAGGTCTTAAGTTAAGGACCCCTTAGGATAAAATTAAGTTTTAAAATATTATAATTGGGTAATAATTAATGAGACTAAAAATAAAGGAGATTGATATATGTCACTAGCAGATTATATTGAAAGCAAAGCGAAAGCTAAGCAAAGAGAAATTAAATACGAAATTTGGAAAGCTAAAAACCATGACTCTAGAATGAGAGGACAAGGTCTTTTAATCGGTGCCCTTGTAGGTGCCGCTGCAGGTATCCTATTTGCACCAAAATCAGGTAAGCAAACTAGGGAAGATATAAAAGAAGCTTTTAATGATACAGTTGAAAATGTAAAAGATACTACTTATGACGTGATTGGTCAAGCAAAAGATGGTTATGAAGACTTGAAATACAGAGCTTATACAGACCTTCAACCAATCAAAGATGGACTTGAATATGGAGCTGAAGTTGCCAAAGATACAGGCAGACAAATTAAAGATGCTTCCAGAGAAGTTAAGGAATCATTAGCTGATGGCGCCAAAGATGTAAGGGAAATCATCAAAGAGAGCGCTGGAGAAATCGCAAAAGTTGCTGATGATAAAAAAGAAGAAATATCAAAAGAAGCTAAAGATACAAAAGAAGTTGTTAAAGATAAGGCTGAAGATATCAAAAAAGAAGCAAAAGAAACTAAAGAAAAGGTTATAGAAAACGATCAAAAAGCTAAAAACGAAAAAAATTAGTCAAGGAGATGTAAATGAGTATAACTATAGATTTTAATCTTCTGGGCAACATTATTATTACTATCTTATCTATTTTAGCTCTAATATTTTTTGTGTTAGTTTTAGTGAAATTTAATAAGGTTTTGGGAAGCATTCAAGAAGTGCTAAATAAAAATTCTAGCAATATTGATAGTGTAATTACCAAACTACCACACCTAACAAACGAGGCTAGCGACTTGGTAAGTAATATAAACAACATAGTAACTGATCCAAACTTAAAGATGGCTATAGCAAAGGTTAATGATACCATGACTAGTGTTAATTCTATAGCAGACGATGTTAAAGATACAGTTAATTATGTTGGTATAACTGCTGTCGATAGTGTTGATACTTTTGGAGCTGGGGTTGCATCCATAACTGATTATTCGTCATTAATTATGGATGTAATCGATATAGTAAAAAGCGTGATTGCAGGTTAATTTAAGACTATTTTCTTGATGGTCTTTTATATAATGGAGGTAATATGGGACAGCCAACAATTAAAGACGTAGCTAAGCTTGCAGGCGTATCTATATCTACGGTTTCTAGAGTAATGAATAATTCTAAACCTGTGAGTCCAGAAGCTAGAAGAAAAGTTGAAGACGCAATAAACAAGCTCGATTTTAAGCCAAATGAACTAGCTAGATCCTTAGTTATGAGAAAATCTAACTTGGTTGGAGTTATAGTCAAAGATATTGGAATTGAGTACATGGCTCAACTTATAAGAGGTATTGAGGAAATTGGAAGGGTTTATAAGTACGATATTTTACTTACAAGTTCTTACGGTGAAGATAAGCAAATTGAAAATTCAATAGATTTCCTTGCTACCAAACAAGTTGAAGGTTTGGTGATTATCACTGAAGACATTTCAACTGAGATACTTGTAAAACTTAGAGAGACTAAAATACCTTTTGTAATTTTAGATAAGTATCATAATTATAAGAATATAAAAACTGTTAAGGTAGATTTTGAATCTGAAGAATATAAGTTAATTAAACACTTAACAGAAATTGGACATGAGAATATTTTGCTGGTTGCTGGTAAAGAGCAGAATGTTATTAATGAATCTATGATTAAAGGCTATGAAAGCGCTGTTGATGACGGGAAATCTTGCATTTTAAGAATTGACGGTATGTCTAGTGATGACGGATATACAAGTGCTGATGAGGCAATGAACCTAATTAAAAAAGAAAACATAAGCGCAGTAGCCTGTGTTAACGACGAAATAGCTATAGGCTTTATGAACTATTGTGTCGACCATGGTATTAAAGTTCCAGACGACCTGTCAGTTGTAGGATTTGGAGATAATAAGATAGCAAGTATTTACAGACCAAAATTAACTACAGTTTCTATTCCATATTATGATATAGGTGCTATATCCATAAGAGCTTTGATAAAGAGGATTAAGCACGAGGCAGAGATATTAGAAGAAGACTGGATTATTGATGCCCAGATTAATAAAAGAGAATCAACAAAAGTTATTAGCTGATATATTGTTAATTTTTTAGAAAATAGTAAAATATAGATATAAATGAAAATTATTAGGAGGATTTTATGGCAGAAAGAACAGTTATTGTAACAAATGAGACAGGTTTACATGCTAGACCAGCAGCATCATTAGTGCAATTTGTAAAGAATTACCCAGGTGAGGTTACAATTATTAAAGAAGATAAAGAAGCAAATGCAAAGAGCATCTTCAATGTTATGAGCCTTGGAATTGCTAAAGGAACTGAGATTAAATTAATCGTTGAAGGCGATGATGAAGAAAAATTCGCTGACGAATTAGTTGAATTTGTTGAGAATTTAGCAGAATAATATCAAGTCTATAAAGGATACTTTTAAAGTATCCTTTTTTTAAAACTAAAATGTATAAAGGAGAATAAGTTAAATGACTCAAAGATTTGAAGGAATTAAAGCTAGCACTGGATATGCTATTGGTGAAGTTTATTTATTCACTAGAGAAAAAATTGAAGTCAATCAAGCTAAAATAACACCTGATTTGGCTGATGTTGAGTACCAAAAAGTAAAAGATGCCATTAATGCTTATTTTGATGATTTAAGCAACCTGGATAATCCAACTGAAGCTCAACAAAATATAGCAAATGCCCATAAAGAATTACTCCAAGACCCTTATTTTTCAGATACTATCGAGGGCAAAATTAAGAACGAGAATAAAAATAGCGAATTAGCTTTAGATGAAACTATTAGGGAAATGGTCGAAATAATGAGCGCTCTTGACGATGAGTATCTAAAAGAACGTGCGAGCGATTATCAAGACATCGGCTTCCAAGTTATGTATAAATTGAAAGGGATTAAACCAAAAGATTTATCAAAACTTGATAAGGGAAGCATTATTATTTCTAAAGAGCTTACTCCTTCTGATACAGCTAATATGGATAAAGATGCAGTTGTTGGTTTTGCAACTGATTTAGGTGGTAAAACAAGCCATACATCCATAATTGCTCAAACTCTTGATATGCCAGCACTTGTTGGTATGGCTGATGTATCAACTAAGTTAAAAGGTGGAGAAAAAGCAATAATTGACGGCTATGAAGGACTTTTAATTATTGATCCAAGCCAAGAAGAAATTGCTAAATATGAAAAATTAATTGTCGAGCAAAAAGAAAAGAAAGAACGCCTTAAGAGTATTAAGGACATGAAAGCTGTAACTACAGATGGTAAACACATCGAAGTATCAGCTAACATTGGAAATCTAGAAGATTTAAGATTAGCAATTAATAATGGATGTGATGGTGTTGGATTATTTAGAACTGAGTTTTTATATATGGAAAGTTCAGATTTCCCAAGTGAAGAAGTGCAATTTGAAGTCTATAAAGAAGCAACAGAAATGCTTGGAGAAAAACCACTAATTATTAGAACACTTGATATCGGTGGAGACAAGGGGCTTGATTATTTCAAATTCCCTGTTGAAGAAAATCCATTCTTAGGTTATAGAGCTGTTCGTTTATGCTTAGATAAAGAAGATATTTTTAGAACTCAGCTAAGAGCCCTAGTAAGAGCATCAGCTTTTGGTAATCTTAAAATAATGATTCCGTTTGTAGTAAATATAGACGAACTTAAAAAATCAATTGAATTAATCGAAGAAATTAAAAAAGACCTAGATAAAGAAGGTATTGATTATAATAAAGATTTAGACGTAGGAATCATGGTAGAAACATCAGCTTCTATAATTATGGCTGATAAGTTTATCAAGTACGCTGACTTCTTCTCTATTGGTACAAACGATCTAACCCAATACACACTTGCTGTAGATAGGGGAAATGAAAACATAGCTCATATGTACTCAAACTATAACCCGGCAGTTTTGAGAGCAATTAAGCACGTAATAGATGTTTCTCACGAAGCTGGCAAATGGACAGGTATGTGTGGAGCATTCGCAGCAGATACAGAAGCAACTAAGCTACTACTAGGCCTAGGACTTGATGAATTTTCAGGATCTTCTGCAAAAATCGCTGAAATTAAGGATACAATAATTAAATCTAGTCAAGCAGAAGAAAAAGTTTTTGCTGAAAAAGCCATTGACATGGAACTAGCTAGTGAAGTAGAAGAATTTGTAAAAAAACACAATAATTAAGGAAATAACAATGACTAGTGATATTAAAAATATCCTAGGTCATACTAATATTTTTAAAAAAATTGAAACAGTTGATAATATCGAAAAAATTGGTTCTAGTAAATATAGGGTTGAAAAAGAAAATAAATCTTATGTTTTCGCCTTATATGACCTAGAACTATTAGATGATATTGAAAATGAATCTTTTGTAAATGAAGTTTTGGAACATGCTGGTTTGAATCCTTTAAATATTTTTGAAAAAGGTCTTATGCCTGATATAGAAAAATCTTATAAGGTATATGAGTATAGAAATGAGATTTCGTTAAGAGATTTCTTAGAAAAGGCAAATGATTCGCAACAAGTAAAAATCGGTAAAGAATTCGGTCTTGCACTTAAAAAACTTCACGGGATTAAAGCTACTGATAAGGTAGACTGGCAAAAAGACTTCTTGGTTAAATCTAATCAAATATTTTATAAACATGGACTTAATGAAGTTGGAGATGATGATTATATATTAATTGATTTCATTAATGCTAATAGACATTTAACTGAAAATACTGCAATCAATTTACTTTATAAGAATATTAGTGATAAAAACATTAGGATATATAACGAAAATTCTTTGGACTTAAGAGGAATAAAAAAACTTGAATACGGAGATGGAATTGTAGATTTTGTTGAAATAAACAGGATTGCTATTAATTATCCATTGTTTGCCAAGGCTGTGCTTGCATCTTATTATGGTGAAGATAAACCAACAAGAAAGTTTTTCCGTTTATTAAGTCTTTACCAAGCAACTACTATCTTAGATAGTGTAATAAATTTAAGAAGTAAAGCTGATTCCAATTTAAGTATGGAAGAAATAAAGGCGATACTTGAGATGTATGATAATTTTAATGAAATAACCCCTAAATGGGTTGATTAATAAAAGGTGGCATTATAATGATATAGATCTCTAATATAGAATTAACAAGGGAAGTATATATTGAAAATATAAAGTTGTTATATTCTGAATAGAAATCAATCTTATCTTGCCACTTTTTAATATATCCGTTTATTGAAAAAATCCTTATTTTATGATAACATTTTATTATAATGTAAGGGGGGTTTATGAAAAAATACCTATGGATTTTATTTGGGTCCTTCCTAATTGCTGGAGGATTATATTTTTTTCTACTAGGACAAGATATTGCCGCTGGAGGTATATCAGGTTTTGCCCTAGTTGTATCAAAGGCCTTACCTTTTTTAAATTTAGGTACTGTCAACCTTGTCTTAAACGTAGTTGTACTTTTAGCTGGTATGGTATTTATAGGATATGATTTTGCGAAAAAATCACTCATTTCCTCTTTAGCAGTTTCAGCTTATATCTTGGTATTTGAAAAAACATTACCAGATTTAGCTTTTGGAAATGACAAGATAATCAATATTATTTTTGGTTCGATAATAGTTTCATTTGGTCTAGCAATAGTTTTTAACCACGAAGCTTCATCGGGCGGAACAGATTTAATTGCAGCTATATTTAATAAGTATTTTAATGTACCTTTGCACGTTTGCCTTTTCTTTGCAGATTTTATTGTAGTAGTTCTTTCAGCTTTTATTTTTGGTATGGAACTAGCTATGTACGCAACACTTGCAATTATGATTCAATCCATGGGTTTTGATTATTTTATGCAAGGCTTTGGTAGAAAAATTTCTATAATGGTCATTTCTGATAAATATAAAGAAATTAATGAAATGCTAGTCAATAAACATGAAAAAGGCGTAACCCTAATTGAGGCTGAGGGTGGATATTCTCATAATAACAAAAAAGTTATTATGACCATTACTAGCGTTAGGACTTTTCCAATAATAAAAGATGATATACTACAAATAGACGATAGGGCCTTTGTGTTCACATATACAATTTCGGAAGTATTGGGCGAAGGCTTTACCTTTAACCAATTGAATTAGGAGAATTATTATAAAAGAATTTACAATAAAAAGATTTACAAAAAATAAAGCGTATCTAAAAACTAAATTTGGAGATGCAGTAATAGACAAAGACCAAGTCAAGGATTTTAGACAAGATCAAAAAATCGAAGCTTACCTTTATCGTGATTTAAATGATGTATTAAGAGCAAGCAGGGAGCTTCCATATAAACCAGGTGAAATATACTCTTTAAAAGCAGTTGAAATTACAAAAAAAGGTGTCTATTTTGAAATAAAAGGAGGACATGCTTTTCTGCCTTTTGAAGAAAGAACATATAAAATCCTAAAGGATATGGTTTATCCCCTAACTTTCAAGGAAGAAGACGGATACCTTTATTTATCTACAAAAATAAGGGAATTCTTATCAAACAATCATAGTCTTAAAGAAAATGATATAGTTAAGGGCAGAATATATTCTATAAACAAATCTATCGGAGCCTTTGTTGTAATTGATAATAAGTATGACTCTTTGATTCGTATAAAGGAATTAAAAGGTGTCTATATCGAAGGAGAAGAAATTACAGCCAGGGTTAAAGAAGTAAAAACTGATGGAAAAATAGAATTAACATTAAGGCAAAGAGCCTACCTTGAAATAGATAATGATAGTGATAAAATACTTGACTACCTATATCAAAATGGAGGCACAGCTGAAGTATCAGATAATTCTTCCCCAGAAAAAATTTATTCTTACTTTAATATGAGCAAGTCGGCATTTAAGAGAGCCATTGGTCGCTTATATAAGAATAAAGATATAAAAATATTTAAAAACAGAATAGAACTAAACGAAAGGTAATTATGGATAATAATAACAAACTTTTAGCAGAAGTTAATGGAAAGAAAATTTATAGAAATGATGTAATATCATTTATGCAAAACATAGAAGGTGGAGCAAGGTTTCAAAACGAGGAAGGCATCAAGGTCCTAACTGATGAAATGGTAAATCAGGAGATTATCCTAGCTGATGCATATAAAAATAAACTCGATGATGATGAAGAATTTAAAAGCGAATTGAAACTTGTAAAAGACAATATGCTCAAAAATTTTGCTATGCACAAGATTTTTGAAAGTGTGAACCCTACCGAAGAAGAATTAAAAAAATATTATGAAGAAAATAAGGAGTTGATTAGTCCAAATAAAACTTATACAGCGAGCCACATTCTTGTGGACGACTTGGATAAGGCTAATAAAGTCTATGAAGAAATAGCAGCTGGATTAGACTTTGAAGAAGCAGCAAAAAAATATTCAAAAGATCCATCCGGAGCAAACGGGGGATCATTAGGTACTTTTCCTAAAGGTGTAATGGTAAAAGAGTTTCAGGAAGGACTTGACAGCCTAAAAGTTGGTGAAATTTCAAAACCAGTAAAATCACAATTTGGTTATCATATAATAAAGTTAGATGATATACAAAACGAGCAAGTAAAAGCTTTTGACGAAGTAAAAGAACAAGTTTACCAAACATATTTAATGGTAAAGAGACAAGAAAAATATTTAGAAAAACTAAAAGAAATCTCAAAGGATGCTGAGGTTAAAAAATATTATTAGGTAGATCCTATGGCGAATGATAATGGTAAGCAAAAAATAAACAATTATTTAAATATATTAAAGGAAAATTTTAAAGAAAATATATCTGTTTCTTCGATTATAGAAAAAATCTTAGACACAGCAATGGAAAAGTCATGTAAGCTTGTACTATTAGAAAAATCTTACTATATACAAAAAGGCGAGGATCCTTTAGTGCTTTTTCATCTAAACATCGATAATGAAGCAGATATAACTTTTAATATTTCTGAAATAAATAATGAAGAGTGCATTGTCAGCGAAAATAATATTAACATAATATCGGCAGGCATTTTGATAAATTACTTGTTAATGAATTCAGATGCTTCATTTGATGTCTTATTATCTAATAGCAATATACAGTCAAATTTAGAAGATTATGGAGAAATTAGGAGCACATTAAGAACTAAAAACATTATAAACCTTAATTTAAGACAAGCGGATCTTTTGGCTGATGAATTTTCAAGCTTACTCTTATCTTTGATTACAATACCTATTGATAGATATAATCCAGATTATAATTGTAAGACTTATAGGCTATCATTATGCAATTTGATGGGAGGACATGCTGGTGATAACATCAACAAGGTTAGAAAAAATTCTATAAAAATGATCCTAGGATTTTTTAGAAAGCTTAAATCAACGGTAGATTTAGAGATGCTAGCCTTATCTGGTGGAGATAGGTATGATCACATTCCATCTTTTGCTGACCTTGAATTTATAATAAATTCTGATTATGAGAATGAATTATTGAATGCATTCGAAATCCTAAAAAATGAAGCAATAGAGAAAAATCTTCGCTATGAGCCAGATATGAAACTAAATCTAGAAGAGATTGAAAGTAAATATCTTAGACCTATTTCAACAGAGTCATTTAACCATTTAGCTTCCTTCATTGAGCTATGTCCATCTGGTATTTTTGCTGTAAATAGTTTAGATAATCAAGTCATTTCTTCTTCTAACTTATCTACCGCAAGAACACTTAAAAATTCTATTAATATGATACTAGTTTTTAGGTCTTTGACTGAAGAGGGAATGAGGCAAATGCTTGAAAAAGGAGAATTGGCAGCCAATATTGCTAAGTCTATACTTGATGAAAAATTATTTATTCCTTCATGGAAAAATAAGGAAGAAGATTTGACCAAAATTTTTATGGAATCTTATGAAGAGCTTTTCGGTACTGATTTAGAAGTTGTTAAAACCCAATATTCGCTTGATTCTAGTATGGTTTTTAAAAATCTAAATGTGAAGATAGTGTCATTGGGGGTAAAATATAAACAAGATGATAAGTATTTATATACCCAAATTGGAGATATCCTTAGGGTAATAGATTTAATTGAAAATGTACTTAATAAATTGAATGAAAATAAGGAGAAAGTATGACAGAAACACTAAATATCCATGGTCATGAAGTTGTATTCAATAAGAACAAAGGCAAGGCTGTGATTGAAATTCAATTAGGTGAAACTGAAGAAGAATGTATTTTAATCGATATATTTAGTATTGATGATAAAGAATATATTGCTTTACTATCAGGTGAGACTTCTGAAGTTTATTTATTTAGATATACTGATATATATGGAGATGAGAACATCGATTTAACTATGATAGATGATGAAGATGAAATTGATGAAGTATTCCATATATTTAGCCATTATTGGACTGATGAAATGATTGACAGCCTAATAGAGGAGTATGATTCAGAGGTTAATTCGGAAGAATAAGAATGGCCGATAGGACATATTATAAGGTCAGTGATTATTATAAAGATACCTATAATGAAAAAGTATATAAGTTGCCAGTAAAATTACCCTTAACCTGCCCTAATAGAGATGGGGCTTGCGGGTATGGTGGTTGTATATATTGTTCTGAAACTGGTGGTTCTTTTGAAAACTTAGACTCAAGTCTATCAGTGGATGAGCAATTAATAAAAAATAAAGATTATATATCCAATAAATATAAAGCCAACAAATTTATAGCTTATTTTCAAAATTTTTCTAATACTTATATGAGTTTAGAAGAGTTTAAAAAAATAATCAGCTCCTGCAATAAAGATTTTATAGTTGGTATATCAATTGCTACTAGAAGCGATTGTATAACAGAAGATAAGCTGGATTTTTTGAAAAATTGGAAAAATCAAACAGGTATTGATATAACAATTGAGCTGGGATTACAAACTGCAAATTACAAAACTCTTAAAATTTTAAATAGGGGTGAAAGTCTAGCGGATTTCATATTTGCTTGTAATCTTATAAATAAATATGGGTTTAGAATATCTACTCATGTAATTTTAGCTTTACCTTGGGATGATATTAATGATACAATAGAAACAGCTAGGATATTAAATGCTTTAAATGTAAAAGAAGTAAAAATTCATTCACTATTTATAGCGAAAAATACTAAGCTTGGTCTGATGTATGAACAGAGCCTAATAAAATTAAAAAGTAAGGAAGAATACCAAAAAAACGTAATTGAATTTTTAAGGTATATTGATCCTGATTGTGCAATAGCAAGACTTGTTGGAAGAGCTCCTAAAGAAGATACGATTTTTTGTAATTGGGATAGGTCATGGTGGCTTATAAGAGATGAAATAGTGTCTACAATGAAGGATGCTTTTATAAAGCAAGGCGATAAAAGCAAACAAATAATTTATGAAAAAATAAAGGGGGATAAATTATGATTTATTTAGTAGTTGGTGAACAAGGAACAGGTAAGACAAAATATCTTGTTGAAGAAGCAAATCATGAAAAAGAACTAGGAAATGCAAATATTGTATTTGTTGATACTGACGATAGTCAAGTTAGGATTCTTGATCATAAAATTAGGTTAATCAATGCAAAATCATACAAGATAAAAAACACTGAAGCCTTATTAGGATTTGTATCCGGAATTCTTGCTCGTGACTATGATATCGGAAAAATTTATATAGACGGTATATATGATGTAGTTGATGTAAATGAGGAAAATATCAAGGACCTAATCGAAAGATTAAATGATCTTTCAGAATATTCTAAATCAGATATTTACCTAGGATTAGATTGGAAAAAAGAAGACGTTCCTCAAGTAGCACAAGCAGAAATTATTGAACTTAAATTAGAGGATTAATTTAAACCGTCTCTTTGAGACGGTTTTTTATTATGAGTATTGAAAAAAAGAAATTAGAATTATTTGAAAATTGGAGAATTGAGTCTATTAACTTATTAGCAGAAGCCAAAATAGATAAGGATGAGTTTTTAGATAGGAATTATAAATTTCTAACAAAACTAGGGCTTAAGCCTTTTTCTCATATAAGAGATTTGGAGGAGGCTATTTATAATTACCAATATTATAATATAATGGCAAAAATTGCTAATGCCAAGGCCTTTAAA
>NZ_CAUPFR010000011.1:0-27072 GCF_963510575.1 uncultured Anaerococcus sp.
GATTAGGCACCATTGGTTTCCTGAAAAACCTCCTAGGTTTTTTACTAATTTTAGTAAGGTTGCTCCGAGCATGGTTGGGATGGCTAGGAAGAAGGAAAATTCTGCTGCGGCTGATCTAGATAGGCCCAAAATCATGGCTCCTATGATTGTGGCGGCAGATCTTGATGTGCCTGGGACCATGGCTAGGCATTGGAAAAATCCTATCAATAATATTGTTGTGTATGGGACATCTTCCAAGGATTCGTATTTGATATTTTTATTTCTCTTTTCAATGAAAATTATAATTAGACCCCAAAGGAGGAGCATGGCTGCTACTGTCATTGGATTGAAAAGATATTGGTCAATCAAATCGTCAAATAGAAGTCCAAGGACCATAGCTGGTAGGACTCCGACTATGACCTTAAACCACAAGTTTATAGTTTTTTTGTCTGGGTGGCTTAGGATAAAATACGCTTTTGATTGGCGATTTAAGTCTTCGTAGTTTTTTGGAAGCCTAATTTTAGCTTTAGTCCATGGGTTTAATTTTTCAAAGTAAAGGACAAGGACAGATAGGATGGCTCCAAGCTGGATAATTACGTTAAAGGCATTGGAAAATCCTTCTGGTTCGAGTTTTACAAATTGGTTTACAAGGATTAGGTGGCCTGTGGATGAGACAGGCAAAAATTCTGTGACTCCTTCTACAAGAGATAGGATTAGGACTTTTATAAAATCGATTATCATTCAAATTCCTCCATAAATGTGTGTTTTTCACCTTTTACAAGGTAGGCTAGGACCATGTCACAGTTGACATTTTCTGAACTTCTTAGAATTGACATTTCAACATTTGGATTATCTTTTTTTATATCTGCTATTAGCTCTTTGACTTTTTTCCTGGTGTGGGATTCACTCGATTTGGTAACTGTGCAGGCACAATCCAGAGCCTTAAGTTCGGCAAAGTCCCTCCACCTGATGATGTCTTCTTCTCTCAGGTAATAAAGGGGCCTGATTAGGAGCATATCTTCAAAGTTTTGGGCGGTAAGCTTTGGCTTCATAGTCTTGTAATTGCCTGCATAGAGGACGTTAATCATGATGGTTTCGATTACATCATTTAAGTGGTGGCCTAAGGCTAATTTGTTGCAACCAAGCTCTTTTGCCTTGGCATAGAGAAAGCCTCTCCTCATCCTCGCACAAAGATAGCAAGGGTTGCCCCCGTCTGCCAAGGTCTCTGAAATATCAAAAACTTTTGAGTCGTAGATTTTGGCAGGGATCCCGAGATAGGCCAGGTTTTTCTTTAGTAGATCTAAATTTTCCTCATCATAGCCTGGATTCATGCATAAGTATTCAACTTCAAATTTGACCTTCGAATGTTTGTGGAGTTCTTCTATAAGTTTGGCTAAAACTAGGGAATCCTTGCCACCAGATATGGCAACACCTACCCTATCGCCTTCTTCAATTAAATTAAATTCCTTGACAGCCTTGATAAAGGGTGACCAAAGTTCTTTCCTATATTTTTTTATGAGCGATTTTTCAATTTCTTTTATATCTGTCATAGTATTACTTTCCTTGATGGTTCGTATCTCTTGGATACTTCTAGTTTGATGTCCTTATCTGTATCAAGTCCCAGACTTTTTAGGTAGGTTTCAACTGTGATTTTCGATAATTCTTCGGTGTTGTTTGTGGTTGAAAGGTGGGATAGGAAAACCGATTCACCCTTGCCTTCTAGGGCATCGCCTAAGATTTCTGCTGCTTGGTCATTTGATAAATGGCCCATCTTGCCCATGACCCTGAGTTTCAAGTTGTAGGGATAAGGGCCAATTTTTAGGGCCTCGAGATCGTGGTTGGCTTCTAGGTAATAAATATCAGAGCCCTTGATTTGGTAGGCAATCTTATCGTCAATCACACCTGTATCTGTGAGGAGGGTGATTTTTTTGTTTGCCAGATAAAGCACAAAACCTACCGGCTCATTAGCATCATGGTAGGTCGAAATCGGATAAATATCCATGGATTTGAAATTTAAAAACTCGTTGGACTTAAATTCTCCTATGAGTTCTTCTTTGAAATTCTTGGTCTTTGGGAGAATGGCCTTCCAAGTGCCCCTGTTGGCATAAAGAGGAATTTTAAACCTCTTGGCAAGAACAGCTGCCCCCTTGGCGTGGTCAGCGTGTTCGTGGGTTAAAAATATCCCGTCAAGCTTACTTGCAGATTCTCCCACGCTTTCGAGGAGTCTTTCGATTTGCCTGCCAGAAAAACCAGCATCCACCAAGATTTTTGTTCCGTCATGGTCGATAAAAACAGAATTTCCAGAAGAACCTGATGATAAAACTACAAACTTAGTCATTTAAGTAGTCTTTCAAAAATTCTGCAATGGCAGGTGTATCGTTGGTTCCAATTACAAAATCCGCTGCTTTTTTGGTTATTTCTCGACCGTTTCCCATGGCAACTCCAACACCCACAGCCTCTAGGGACTTCACGTCATTGGCACCATCACCAAAATACATAATCTCGTCCATCTCTATATCAAGCATTTTAGCAAGGTCTTTTAAGGCTTCAGACTTGCCAGCATCTTTGTTTAGGACTTCTATGATATTTCTGTCATTTCTCATGTATTTAAAATATTTTTTAAAATCATCCTTGTGCCTATCTTCAAAGGCATCTAGGACTTTGATATCACCTTCAAAGCAAACTCTAGCCAAGCCAAGTTGGATATCTTTAGTATTTTCATACCTTAGCCAAGGCATCCTCACCTTTTTCTGATCACTTAGGAAATGTTTGTTGGGATGTTTTGCCTTGTTGTAGAGGATATCTCGGGTGTGAATGGTCACGTCAATCCTATCATCATCAAGCTTTGAAGAAATTTCTTCGGCTTCTTCTGCAGTCAAGGTCTTTTTTATTAGGGCCTTGCCTGTGGCGTTTTGCCTAATGAAGGCACCTGTACAGGTGATTGAATAATCGTCAAAGTCCATTAGGCCAAGCTCTTCCCTTATCCAGTAAAAACCATTAAAGGTCCTACCTGTGCAAAGAACAATTTTTAGGCCCTTTTCCTTTAAATTTTTAATTATTTCTTTAGTTTCTTCAAGTACTTTTAAGTCCCCTGTTATAAGGGTACCGTCTATATCAAATGCAATTAGCTTTATATCTTTTTTCATCATTTTCACTTTCTTTTCTTCTCTCAAACTCCTATTATTTTACTAGTCTTAAGGCTCGGATTCAATTTAAAAAGGGACATAAAAAACCACCCTCTTGGGGTGGTCTGATATTTGAACATTGATATTTTACACAGTCTCGGCTTTATAAGATTTCTCCTCCCTCCGGTCGTCGAAAGGGCGCGCGGGGGGGTACGAAAGGTGTCAGGAAATTTCAACCGAATATTTCCCTTCTTGCTTTAAAAGTTTTGTCTATTTTATTTCAGCCTTTACAGCATTGGCAACTACATCTGCCACACCTTTTTCGAAAGCACCTGGAATTACATAGTCAGCTTGTAGTTTTTCATCACTTACAAGGCCTGCAAGAGCTTTGGCTGCAGCAAGTTTCATGGCATCTGTGATTTCTTTTGCGTGGGCATCAAGAGCACCCCTAAAGATACCTGGGAAGGCTAGGACGTTGTTGATTTGGTTAGGAAAATCTGACCTACCTGTGGCAACAACCTTAGCGCCGGCTTCCTTAGCTAGGGCTGGATCTATTTCTGGCACCGGGTTTGCCATGGCAAAGACAATTGGGTCAGCCGCCATGTTTTTAACGTCAGCTTGGTCAATTACACCTGGGGCAGAAACTCCAATAAAAACATCACAACCCTTGATAGCTTCTTTGAGACTGCCTACCATATTTTCTTTGTTAGTTATCTTTGCAAGCTCAGCCTTAACTGGGTTTGAGCCTTCTAGGTGGGTCTTGTTGATTGTACCTTTTGAATCGCAGGCGATTATGTTTTTAACTCCCAAATCTAAAAGAAGTTTGGTGATAGAATAGCCTGCCGCACCAGCACCTGAGATGAGGACTTTGATTTCACTTGCTTTTTTGCCTACAATCTTTAGGGCATTTATAAGAGCTGCCACAGTTACAATGGCTGTTCCATGTTGGTCGTCGTGGAAGACTGGAATATCAAGGATTTCCTTGAGTTTATTTTCTATATAAACGCACCTAGGGGATGAAATGTCTTCGAGATTGATCCCACCAAAGCCTGGAGCAATATTTTTGACCGTTTCAATAATCTCGTCAGCATCTTGGGTATCAAGGACGATTGGCACTGCATTTACATCTCCAAATTCCTTAAAAAGTACAGCCTTACCTTCCATAACTGGCAGGCCAGCCTTTGGTCCAATATTGCCAAGGCCAAGAACAGCTGAACCGTCGGAGATAACTGCAATTGTGTTTGCCTTTGAGGTGTAGACATAGGCCTTGCTCTCGTCTTCGTGGATTTTCCTACAAGGTTCGGCTACTCCTGGTGTGTAGGCATAGGTCAAGTCTTCTGCATTTAAAACTTTTGCCTTAACTTCTGTGGCGACCTTGCCCTGCCATTGTTCGTGTTTTTTAAGTGCTATTTGGTAAACGTCCATAAATATTCCTCTCTTTATAAAATCCTTTTCATAGTCTAATTATAACATAAATTTGTGAAATTTTATACCAATTATTTAACAAGATGAAATATTACATAAAAAATCCTCCCTGCTTTTTATCGCAAGGAGGAAATTTCATTTGAAAATTTATTTGAAGATAAACATAGACACTATTGAAAATATAATTATTAGGGCTGTGAGAATCATAATCACCTTACCTGCTGTCCTTCCTATATTTATAGTATAGCCAACTCCCACTCTTTTCGGCACAAAAAGGGCTGGGTCATCGGGGTTGTTATAAAAACCAGCTCCCAAAATCCAATACTTGTCATCTTCTTCAAAGGAAAAATCTTCCATCTTATCAAGTCTTGAACCGTCAGTTCCTACCTTGATTCCAAGGTAAATCACACCTCCGATTGACAATAAAATTGTAAGACCAGTTAAAATATACAAAGGAATGCTAGTATTTTTTAGGGCTAGGTAATTAACTCCGATTTCAAAAAGTAAGGTCATGACAAAGGCATTTAGACCCAAGTAATAAGTCCAGGCTTTCTTGGCTTTTCTATTATTTTCCAAAGATTTTTCTGGATTTTCCTTTGAAATCCTTGGTCTAACTTTGATAACCATGATGTTTATAAAATAAAACATAAGGAGGCTTGCTAGACTTATTAGGCCTGGATAAAAAACATTGAGGTAGGTTTTATCACTCATCCTTGTGACCTTGCCCTCAAAGTCAGTCTGCATAATGATTTTATCGCCAATTTTGTCGTAATTTATAAACAAAAATAGGCTTACTCCTATTATTAGTAAAAGGGATGCTCCGTAGAATATGGCCATTATTTTCCTTAAGTCTGCCTTGCCTTCATTAGTATCGATTACTACGATTTTCCTCTTATCTTGGCTAAGCCCCTGCGTCATATTTTTGAGATTTTTATTGTAAATTATTAGAGGTAAGGACAAAAGGGCAATACTTATAAAAAAGATGAGTGTAATTATGCCAACTGACTCTGTAAGGTAGGAGGCAAAATACTGGCCAAGACCTAGGAAAATGGTCATTGTTAGAGCCATTATCTTATAATCTATTAGAATTTGCTTCATTGTTTCTGTCTCTCTTGCATCTTTTGGGACCGAAACTCCAAGTGTGTAGCCTTTTTTAGAAAAAGTCTGAACAAAGACTTGGATTATGCCAACCATTACAAGGACAAATGTATAATTTATTGCTATAAATCTTGCTTCAGTCATTTTTATTCTCCCATTTTTTATTAATATTAGATATAAATTCTTCCTCGCTAAGGCCCTTTAGCCTGGCAATAGCAATTAAAAGATCAAGCTCTGATGCCATTTTCTCACTGTCAAAATCTTTCATAGGATTTTTTTCTTCACTAATTAGGCTACCAAACCTTCGGTCCATAATGATAAGCCCGTCGGCCTCCAAAAGCTTGTAGGCCTTGTTTACCGTGTGGAGGTTGATGCCGATATTTTCCGCCATTTCCCTTACGGAAGGGAGTTTGTCGCCAGGTTTTATATCTCCTTTAGCAAGGCCAATAATAATCCCCCTTCTGATTTGCTCATAGATTTGCAAGTCAGACTTAAAATTAATTTCTAAAAACATTTTACCTCCTTGTCCTATCTGTTATACATATTATATAACAACCCTAGCAATTTGTAAAGGCGAGCTTGCATATTTTTCTTATTTAGATTAGCTAGTTAACTGTTGGGATTTTTTCAATTCTAGGTTATAATATTGTCGAGGTAAAAATATGAAATTAGGAATAATCGGTGCAGGAGCTGTTGGTTTTGCAGTTGGCTATACAGCTGCAAGAATGGGCATAGCTTCTGACATAAAATACAATGATATAATCGAAGAAAAGGCCAAGGCCCAGGCCATGGATATAGAAGATGCGTCAAGCTTTTATCCACACTATGTAAAAATGAGCTGGGGGTCTTACAAGGACATGGCAGACAGGGACATAATCGTAACAGCCACAGGCAGCCTTGACGGTATCCGTGACAGGCTCGAAGAATACGAGATGTTCAAAGACGCTACAGAAGCCTATGTTAAAGAAATTGTGGCAGCAGGTTTTGATGGAATATTTATAGTTGTGGGCAATCCTTGCGATTTAATGGCAGATTTAGTCTACAGGGCAAGTGGTTTTCCAAAAGAAAGAGTCATAGGATCTGGTACAGCCCTTGATACAACAAGGCTAAACACCACCTTATGCAAACTTTTAGAAATCGACCCATCAGACGTAAGGGGAGTTGTACTTGGTGAACACGGCGAAAGCCAATTTGTTGCCTGGTCAAATATCTTTGTCAACAACCTTCAATTTGACGAATATTTAAAACAAAATCCAAAAAGCTTTTCAAGAGATGACGTTGAAAACCTAGTAAGAGAAAGGGCTTGGAGGGTAATAGACGGCAAGGGTCACACCCAATGCGGTATAGGAAATACAGTATGTTCGATGATAGACGCCATAGTCAACGATAGGAAAAAAGTAATACTCGTAGCCACCCTCATGGAAGGCATGTACAACCTAAACGACATCTACCTATCCACCCCATGCGTCCTAGGCAAAAATGGCATGGAAAAAGCCATCGAACTAAAATTAACAGACGAAGAACTAGAAAGACTAAAACATTCCGAAAAAGTTTTGAAGGCTAATAGGGAAAAATATAAGTAGGAATGTGATAATGTTGAAAATCCACAGAAAGTGGGTATATTAATAATACCATGAAGTTAATCAATTAAACATGGATTTACCAAAAAACGGACGAGCCACACACTCGTCCGTTTTTTTGTACTAGTTATCATCTTTATTTATCAAGCTTCGCTTGACCACTCCGTGGAGGGTCTCCTCGAGCCGACGGGCTAGTTTCTAGCCACTTGCACAATAAGTTACCAGCTACTTGTGCTAAAACAGCAACTATGAAGTTAATCAATTCTCGCATGAACTCACCTCCCCTCATGCTAATGAGAGCGATGATAACATAGACATTATACTCTTTTATTTTTAGAACATAATAAATTGCCAGTTATATTTTAAATCCAATACTTTCCTATATATTTATATATTTGGTAGAAATCATCCTCATTTTCTAAGACTTCCCAAGTAAAAGAAATAAAATCTTTTTTATAATCATCACTTGAACCAAATACCCATATAGACTCCTTTGAAGCTATAAGGACATACTTTGCGTCTAGAATTTTGGCATAACTTCTTACCTGGATTCTTGCTTTTTCAAGTTCTTTCATTGAGTTTATAGAAAACTTCGCTTCGATTATAAAATCGCATGATTCACTTGCAGACTTTGTTTTTGGATTAATTACAAAATCTGGTATAAGCAAGTGATTATTGTTGCCAACTTTTATATATAATTGCTGAACATAATCAGTTTCACTATAGCCAAGCCTCGCTAAAAATGGTTTGATAAGTTTATTCTCAACATCCTTCTCACTTTGAAAATCCTGACTATCATTCATAGAAAAATACTCCAAACGTGGAAAATCTAAATTTTTAATTTCAAGCAAGTGATTATACGCAGATGGCAACAGCTCGACTCCATTTAAACCTTGCATATTTTTTCTAACAATTGGAAGATTTTTAAAAACCTCATCTTCTTTTAATTCGTTCAATGTAAGTTTTTCAATCTTTTCTGCATTAGAAATATAAGTACACCTGTAATAATAAAAAAATGGATCAATAAAACCAATTGATACACTAGTCCAAATTGAATCAATGGCTGAAATTGGATATTTCACATACATAAGCACCTTATCACCCACTTTAATATCAGGACTGCATTGCCATGGAGTGATATTATCCATGTCATTTGATAAAAATATATCATCTTTGCCTGCACCTATAAGGTAGGCAGCACTAGGATTTGGCAAATCTTTTATAATATAGGAATCAATCCCACCTACATACTTGGGTGCAAAATCATATAAAAATGCAATTAATTCATAGCTAGTTAAGTCATTTTCTTGCTTGAATTCTAGCAAAGATTTACAAATCTCTCCATAATAAAAAAACCTACCCTTATAGTCACTTTTATTTGGAATCTCTGGCAAACTTATATCAAATTCTGCGAAAATTTTCTCTAATATATTAAAATTACATTTAAAATAGTAGGGAATAAATAAATCTGGAAGCTCATAGGATAGCAAGGTTGTATAATATGATAGGTAACTAGAAAAATCATCAAAAGCTAATTTTTCATTTATATTATTATCTGCATATAAAAATTTATGAAAATATTTTAGTCCAGACTCTATGGTGTACCTACCATATTCAAAAAAGTAATAATTTCGACTTAAAAACTCCACGAAATCATCTAATTCTTCTTTTAATAAGTCATTAATCTTTTTACTAGGGCAAAATGACCTGTGAAGCTTAGAAATTTTTTCTACATAGGTAGGTGACAGGTTTTTGGAATAATTTTCTTCAAAAAATTCTACAAGTTTTTTGCCTCCAGCATCCAAGTATAAGTTCCATGTGTAAGTATTAAACATAAGCCTTCCTTTTTATTAAAATTTTAACTTTCTATCAAACTAAACAAAGAAATTCACCTTAAAACTTCCTTAAATTTGTTGGTTTAATTATAACATTTTAGAATTTTATGTAAAGAAAAACCAGGAAATCTCCTGGTTTCTTCTTAATTACTTCAATGTCTTCTCGCTTCGCTCGACCATTCCATGGAGGGTCCTCAACGAGGCGGTTTTCTCTCTCGCTTCGCTGCGAGCCACTCCGTGGAGGCCGCTCCTTCAGCCGCGGTGGCTAGCTTTTAATACATAGGCATTTGTGGAGCTGGCATTTGTGGCTCTGCTTTTGGGATGTCTGCTACTGCGGCTTCTGTTGTGAGTATCATGCCTGCTACGCTTACTGCGTTTTGTAGGGCAGATCTTGTTACCTTGGTTGGTTCTACGATTCCTGCTTCGAACATGTTTACGAATTTGTTTTCGTAGGCATCGTAGCCTTCTTCCTTGCCTGAGTTTTTAACTTTTTCTACTATTACAGATCCGTCAAGGCCTGCGTTTTCTACTATTTGTCTTAGTGGAGCTTCTAGGGCCTTTTCTATGATTAGGGCGCCTGTTTTTTCATCGCCTACTAGGCTTTCTCTTAGCTCTTCTACCTTGTCTATTGCGCCTATTAGGACTACTCCACCACCTGCTACGATTCCTTCTTCTACAGCAGCTCTGGTTGCTGATAGGGCATCTTCAATTCTGTATTTTTTCTCTTGCATTTCTGTTTCTGTGGCTGCACCTACGTTGATTACTGCAACACCACCTGCAAGCTTGGCTAGTCTTTCTTGAAGTTTTTCTTTTTCGTATTCACTTTCTTCTTTGGCTACTTGGTTTCTGATGTTTTCTACTCTTTCTGCTAGGGCATTTTTGTCGCCTTTGCCTTCTACAATTGTTGTATTGTCTTTGTCTACTTTTACTTTCTTAGCAGATCCTAACATATCAACCGTTGCTTCTTTTAGGTCCATTCCAAGGTCTTCGCTTATTACCTTTGCACCCGTTAGGATGGCTATATCTTCAAGCATGGCCTTTCTTCTGTCACCATAGCCTGGTGCTTTTACTGCTACTACGTTGAATGTTCCTCTTAATTTGTTTAGGATAAGAGTTGTGAGTGCTTCGCCGTCTACATCATCTGCTATGATCAGAAGAGGTCTTGATTCTTGAACGATTTGTTCTAGGAGTGGAAGAACTTCTTGGATGTTTGAAATTTTCTTGTCTGTCAAAAGAATGTATGGGTCTGCAAGTTCTGCTATCATCTTTTCGTTGTCTGTTGCCATGTATGGTGATAGGTAGCCCCTGTCAAATTGCATACCTTCTACAAGGTCGAGGTAGGTGCCAGTTGTTTTTGATTCTTCTACTGTTATAACTCCGTCATTTCCAACCTTTTCCATAGCGTCGGCGATTAGCTTACCGATGGCGTGGTCTTGGGAAGAAATTGAACCTACGTTTTCTATAGCTTGTTTATCTTCAACTTCTTTTGAGTTTTCCTTGATGTAGTCAACTACAAGGTCTGTTGCTTTCTTAAGTTACTTGTTTAAGACAATTGGGTTTGCACCTGCTGCAAGGTTTTTAAGGCCTTCTTTGATTACTGAATAAGCAAGGACTGTAGCTGTTGTTGTACCATCACCTGCTACGTCGTTTGTTTTGGTTGCCACTTCTTTTACAAGTTGAGCACCCATATTTTCAAACCTATCTTCTAATTCTATGTCATTTGCAATTGTTACACCATCGTTTGTGATGGTTGGAGCACCGTAAGTCTTGTCTAAAACTACGTTTCTACCCTTTGGTCCAAGGGTAACCCTTACTGCATTTGCAAGTTTATCTATACCTCTTTCGAGACCTTCTCTAGCGTCTGTACCGAATTTAATATCTTTTGCCATTTTTTCCTCCTTAACCTTCAACTACTGCCAAAATGTCGTTGTATTTAACTACGATAAATTCAGTATCATCTAGTTTTACATCTGTGCCAGCATATTGGGAATAAATAACCTTATCGCCAACTTTTAGGTTGTCTTTTTTCTTTTCGTCATTTTCTATATCAGCGCTTATAGCAACTACTTCTGCATATTGTGGTTTTTCTTGAGCACTTTGTGGAAGAACAATCCCAGATGCTGTAGTTTTTTCTGCTTCGGCTTTTTTTATTACAATCCTATCTCCGATTGGTTTTAAATTCATATTATTTCCTCCTATTGAAAAATATAGCTTTGGGTTTTATTAGCAGTCATTTGTATCGAGTGCTAACTCCTAGTTATAATATACTAAGATGTTTTTTTATTTCAAGAGTAATCTAAAATAAGAATTTATTTATCCATGTAAAAGGCAAGCCTTTCCACTAATTTCACCACATCTTCCTTGTTTGTAGCGCAAAGGGCAATCCTGATTCCCTTAGCAGATGGGATGGTAAAGATATTTTCTTTTTCTAAATTTTCTGTGATTTCAAAGGCCCTAGGAGTTGTTACAAAGGCGAAAAACCCGCCAAAATATGGGATTATTTCTAATTTGTGCTTAGAAGCTTCGCTTACAAAGACATCTGCCCTTTTCTTTAGCATAGCCTTTAGGGATGCGAGTTCCTTGTCGTATTCACCCTTGTTTTCGTCTTTGGCAAGGTCAACTAGGATAAATTGTGGAGCGTGGACTCCATTTGACCAATTGCACCTAGCAGAGGTCGCCATGGCATCCTTAAATTCTTCAATAACTTCCTTTGAGCTTGAAATTCCAATCACAGCCCCACTCCTTAGACCGTAGGCTGTGTAGGCCTTGGACATGGAAAAGGCAACTAAAACCATGAGATTTTCAGGAAGATTTGAAAACTTCTTGAAGAATTTTTTCTGATCTCCATCTCCCGCAAATTCTATGTAGGCCACATCTATGATTAGGGTTACTTTCTTGCCTTTTTCTACAGCTTCTTTGGAAATTTCTAAAACTTCATCCCATTCTTCATCTGAAAGAGAATAGCCAGTTGGGTTGTTGCCTGGGGAATTAATTATAGAAACCATTCTGTCGTGGCCTTTTAGGGCCTCATCTTGGCAGGCTTTGTAGGCTTTAAGGTCAAATTTAAAATCTTTGGTAAAGAAATTGTAGGTCCTAAAGTCTCTATCAAATTCCCTGCACATCTTCTGGTAAGGTTGCCAAAAATAATCGTGGCAAATAACTGGATCGCCAATGTCAGCATAGGAAAAAATCCCATTTCTGATAGCTCCTGTCCCACCTGGTGTAGAAACAGCCTCTATATAGGCATCAGGCCTAAAATCTTCAAAAAGAAGGTTTATAACAGTTTCCCTGAAGGCTTTTTCACCCTCGATTGGGGCATAGGATGCGATTAGGCTCCTATCCATGGTCTCAAGCCTTTTATAAAAGGAATCAAGGGCTATTATATTTCCCTCATCATCAGCTAAGGTTCCTAGGACAGCATTTATTACATTTTCCTTGCCAAACTTGGCTTGGGCAGCCTTTACCTTGGCGTTTATTGAAAAAGCGAGGTCTGGGCCAGTCTTTCCGCTTTTTTGAATTGTCATTGTCATGTTTTTCTCCTTTACTAGGGTTTTTTATTATTATACCAAATTTTTTTGACTTGCCTTTGAATTTAATAAGTATTTTGGGTATGAATTAAAAATAAAAGGAGAATATTATGACTAAATACAATAAAGATGATTTGAAAAAAACCTTAACCGATATCCAATACGAAGTGACCCAGGAAAGTGGGACAGAAATGCCGTTTTCATCAGAATATGACAATTTTTATGAGGATGGGATTTATGTTGACATAGTTTCTGGCGAGCCACTTTTTTCTTCAAAAGATAAGTTCAATGCCGGTTGTGGTTGGCCTTCCTTTACCAAACCTATTGAGGGGACCGAACTTACCCAAAAGGACGATTTTAGGCTTATGAGAAAAAGAATTGAAGTTAGGAGCAAGGAGGCTGACAGCCACCTAGGCCACGTTTTCCCAGATGGCCCTAAGGAAGCAACAGGGCTAAGGTACTGTATAAATGGGGCAGCCCTTCGTTTTGTGCCAAAGGATAAGCTTGTTGAAGAGGGCTACGGCGAATACTTAAAGATATTCCAATAGAAAGGGGCTGTTGCAAATTGTGAATAATTATCGTCCCATCATCATAGGGTTCTCTCTCAAAGTTTCATGTTTAGCCCGCCGGCTCATGGAGGCGAAACTTCACGAGAGGTTCCTATGATGATATCGGGACGATTTATTCATTCTGCAACAGCCCCTTAAAATTCAAAATTTTTGCCAACTTGCATTTAAGTTATCAACTTATTTTTTCTTAGATTTTCTACTTAAGAATAGTCCTAAGATAGAAATTCCTAAAATTGCCCCAACAAGCTTAGTTCCGGTCACACCTGTCTTTGGGCTGACCTTTTTCTTTGTCCAAGCCTGGTTTTTCCTAGGCTTAGCTTGGTTTTCGTAAGTCTCTACCTTATTTTCTTTAAGCTTTTTCCCAGTTGCTTTGGCCTTCTTTGGCTCATCATGATTTTTCAATGATTTACTGGCCTTTAATGCCACTATTTTTTCCTTAGTCTGCTTAGGTTTTGACTTTTCCTGTGCTTGCTTTGTTTCTAACGGTGTCTTATCATCGATTTTTTCATAGATAGCCTGGTAATTTATGCCCTCTACAAAATCTTCATCTGCTTGGAGTCTTGGATACCAACCAACAAACTTCAAAGACTTGTCCCTAGGAATTACAGTTGGAATTACAAGTCCCTTTTCCTGGGCCTTAGCTTGGCCAAATGTCAAGGTCTGTTTGATATCAAATGCAATTACTTGACCAAAATCGAAAGTTGGATTGTATTTCAAATAGCCATCCTTGCCTGGGTTGAAATAAATTCTCTTATAGCCCTTTGGAATTGGACTATAGATATCTGTATTTACCCTAATTACCTTTGTTGTTGGCTCTTTTTCGGTTTCTTCAGGACTCTTTGTGTCAAAGTGTTTTATCAATGAGTTAATCCTATCTATGTCAAGTTGGCTTGACTCATCGATTTTAGCAAGACTAGTCCTAGAGCCTTTGTTTTCTAGGCTTGGGGAAGGCTTGCTAGTGTTAGGTTGATTATTTTTTTGGTCTTGATTTTCTTCTGGTTTTTTTTCTTCTTCAGGTTTTGCTGGTTTATCGGTATCCTTGCCTTCTTCTGGTAATTTTGGAAGATCTGGATTTTTTGGGTCAATTTCTTCTTCGCCCTCTTTTGGATTTTGAGGGTTTACTGGTTTATCCTCGCCTTCACCTTTTCCTGGATTCTCTGGATGGTCTGGAGTTTCGCCACCTTCACTATCTTTTGGATTTTGTGGTTGGTTTGGATTTTCCGGATTTGTTTCTCCCTTACCTTTTCCTAGCTCTTGTGGTTGGTCTGGAGTTTTGCCACCTTCACCATCTTTTGGTTTTTGTGGTTGATTTGGGTTTTCGGGATGTGTTTCTCCTTCGCCTTTTTCTGGTTTTTGTGGTTGGTCTGGAGTTTTACCACCCTTACCTTCTTCTGGGTTTTGTGGTTGGTCTGGATTTTCCGGATTTGTTTCTCCTTTGCCTTCTCCTGGTTTTTGTGGAGTTGTTGGGTTCTCACCACCCTTGCCTTCTTCATCTTCTGTTTTTTGGTCATGGTTTTCTTCTTTTTTGGTAAAGACCCAAGTTCCAGTGAATTTCTCATCATTATTTGATACTTTTAATTCATTTTTATCCCAACCCTTAAAGGTCCAAGTTCCAGTTTCACTTTTAATTTCTTCAAACTTATTTGTTGGAGCTTGTACTTCTTCACCTTCCTTAGCCTTAACTGGTTGCATTTTAGCCAAAATTTCTTTTACAGATTCAGGTAGGGCTTGGTCTGGGGTACCGCTTACAAAGTCGTATGAAACTCCAAAAAGTTTTGCCCACTTAGCGTATATTTTAGTATCTTCTACCATAGGCCTATCAAAATCAAATGGTGTCTTGTAATCTTGATCAAGATACCAACCTTCAAAGCTATAGCCCTCTGCCTCTGGCTTTGTTGGTTCGGTTGGTTTTTGGTCTTCTAAGACATCCTGGTCTATATTTTCTCCATTTCTCCTATAATCAAGGCTAAGCTGGTATTTTTTCTCTGAATCCTTGTAAATAGCCTCGTAAGTTAGGCTAGGAGAGTTTATTTTAACTTCACCTTCATTATCATAAAGAAGTTTTACATCTTTTTTAAATTTTTTCGAATGATTTTTGTCCTTGAATTTCACATCATAAACGAAATCAAATTCATCCATAAAAGATGGAAGCCTATCATTGTCAAGGGCTATTTTGTAATAATCCCCTTCTTTTTCACTGGTTAATTCTATAAGCTTATTTTCCTTAGTTCTGATATAAAATTTCATATCAAGTGTATCGTCATCCTTGCCAACGCCAACCAAAAAACGTGGCTTTATGAGATATTGGCTTAGCCTTGATCTTTTCAATAATTTCTTATAATCTTCTGGTAAGTTTTTAATTTTAATTTGACTGATAAACCTAAGTGTATCACCCATTGCCACTTGGCTGTTATCAGTCAAATTTTCAAAATTTTCTGTATCCCTTTTGTTTATTTGTCGTAAAACCTTGCCATTTTCGCCGAAATTTAAATCAGCATTCTTGCAATCTATAAAATAACTTCCGTAGGCTTCGTCATTGAAACTCGCCTTATCCACTAAATCTTCGGTATTAATCGGTTTTTTCTTATCAGGATCTAAATAAAATTGTCCCTTAAGACAAATATTGTGTTTGGTATTTAAAAGGCTTACCTTGTCATCAGGTCCAATTTCTCTAGCCCTTAGCCATTTACTTTTATCATAAGGATAATCATAATCATTAGTGTAAACCTCAGTAGTAAAAGTTATTTTAAAAGTCTCTTGAGGAGCAAGAGGGATACCCTTATCAAATGTTAATTTTAAGCCTATTTGTTCAGTAGTGAATATGCCGAAACTATTAACATCCGTACCTATTTTTTTACTTATTGTCTTATAATGTCTATCTTTATAACTTACAGTACAGCGATAATTTTTAAGCTTGTTCGAATCATACTCTACATATCTTATGCGAGTATTTTTCGAATTTACAACAGAGGAATTTTTCAACATATCTTCATTGGATATCTCCCCTAGGTAAATCACATCATTGGGATTATCAGCTTTAGCTTCATTTTTAATCTCAAGTGTCCATTTAATATCTTTAGATGTAGAATCATAGTAATCAAATTTACCTCTATCTTGTGTAAGCTTGAAACTTAACTTTTTATCTAATTTTTCCCTAGTTTTTTCTTCACTTGAAGCGTAGGCTGGCCTTATTTCACCAACTACCGGCATAACTTGGCCAAAACTTAGGATGGCAGCTACCATCAATGATAAAATTTTTTCTCTTTTCATAATTCCCCCATAAATCATTCCTACCTATATATTACAATAAAATGAACTTGTTTGTAAAATATTTATAGGGCTTGTATTAAAAACGTAGCCATTTATTGAAAATTAGGTCTAGAAAGATATAGTTTCTATATATTGGAGGCTATTATGAAAGATTTTTGGTCTTATGAAAAAGAAGATGTCCTAAAAAAATTAAATACAAGTGAAAACGGTTTGACAAGCGATGAAGCAAGAGATAGGATTGAAAAGTTCGGTAAAAATACACTTAAGGAAGAAAAGTCCACTTCAAAATTTTTGGTTTTTTTATCCCAATTTAAAAGTCCTATCACCCTAATCCTTATATTTGCAGCGATTTTATCTATTTTTACCAAGGATTATTCGGATGGCTTTATTATTTTAATAATCATCATGATTTCATCCTTCCTAAGCTACTTGAATGAGAGCCACGCCCAGGACGCAGTAAAAAAGCTCTTATCTAGCGTAAGTGTGACCTCAACAGTCTTAAGGGATGGGAAATTCCAAGAAATAGACAATACGGATTTGACCCTAGGCGATATTATCAAGGTCACAACCGGAGATATGATTCCTGCTGACTGCCTGCTTATTGATGTTAATTCGCTTCAAACAGACGAATCCAGTTTGACTGGAGAAACTTTCCCTGTTGAAAAAAGCCTAAAAATTCTAGATGCCACTACCAGCCTTTCCCACAGGGAAAATTCCCTTTGGATGGGTACCCATGTCATCAGTGGGTCAGGCCTTGCTGTCATCGTAAATTTGGCAAGAAATTCAGAATTCGGAAAGATTAGCGCATCCCTAAGCCAAAAAGATTCCGATACTGATTTTGAAAGAGGAATCAAAGACTTTGGAAACCTAATCCTCCACGTTACAATCCTCTTGATTTGCCTAATATTTTTATTTAATATAATCTTGAACAAGTCATTTTTGGAATCCTTTATGTTTGCCTTGGCACTTTCTGTGGGCCTTACTCCACAAATGCTACCTGCAATCATAAGTGTAAACTTATCCAAGGGCGCAAAGAGAATGTCCGATGAGGGAGTTATAGTTAAAAAGCTAAATTCCATAGAAAATTTTGGGTCCATGACTGTTATGTGTTCGGATAAGACAGGCACCATAACCAAGGGCAAGGTCAAACTCGATTACGCTGTAAATTACATGGGAGATTCAGATAAGGATTTGATAAAACTTGCCAGCCTTAATTCGTATTTTCAAGAAGGCTACAAAAACCCAATAGACGAAGCAATTCTAGATGGCAATACCACTGACTTTTCGCCTTACAAGAAACTTTTTGAGATACCTTATTCCTTTGAAAACAAAATATTATCTGTGGGACTTAGCTACGATTTAGAAAAGAAAAATATCATGATTACCAAGGGAGCTTTTGAAAATATTTTGGCAGTCTGTAAGACTTGCGAAAAAGCTGATGGAAGCAAGGGGCCTGTTGATGAGATAAAAAATCAAGCAACCGATCTTTTTAACAAATATTCTGCCCAAGGCTACAGGGTTTTGGCTCTCGCATCAAAAATCTTAGCCGATGGGGAAAATATCAAGGAAGAAAAGGCTTTTGATATGGTTTTTAAGGGCCTACTCCTCTTTATAGATCCCCTCAAAGATGACGTTAAAGACGTGATTTGTGAAATGGATAGGCTGGGTGTTGCCCTAAAAATGATAACCGGGGATAATAAGGAAATCGCCAAAAATATCGGCAGCCAAATAGGCCTTGACCCTAGAAAAATCTTATTGGGTGAGGATATAAAAGATTATTCCCTAAGCCAACTTAATAAAAAAGTCCAAGATGTGGATATTTTTGCAGAAATAAGTCCAAACCAAAAGGAAAAAATCATCATGGCCTACAAGGAAGCAGGCGAAATTGTTGGTTACATGGGAGATGGGATTAATGATGCGCCAGCAATCAAACAAGCCGATGTAGGAATATCCGTAAATACATCTGCGGATACAGCCAAAGATGCCGCATCAATAGTACTTTTACAAAACAACCTAAATGTCTTGCTATCTGGTATAAAAGAAGGCAGGAGGACTTTTATCAACACTCTAAAATATATTTTCATAGCCACCAGTGCAAATTTTGGCAATATGTTTTCAATGGCAGGAGCGAGCCTATTTTTAAAATTTTTGCCCCTCTTGCCTAAGCAAATCCTACTAACCAACCTTTTTACAGACTTCCCATCCTTGCAAATTGCATCAGACTCTGTTGATAGCGCTTGGCTAGAAAAGCCAGTGAAGTGGGATATGACCTTTATCAAAAAGTTTATGATAATTTTTGGAATCACATCCTCAGTTTTTGACTACCTAACGTTTTTCGTTTTGCTAGCAATTTTCAAAGCTGACGAAAGTCTTTTCCAAACAGGTTGGATGCTAGAGTCAGTCATTTCTGCCATGGTTGTCATGCTCATTGTAAGGTCAGCAAGGCCAGTTCTAAAAAGTAGGCCAAGCAAAAAACTAATCCTTGCGATAATATTTATAAGTCTCATCCTTCTAGCAATCATCTATAGTCCTCTAAACACCTATTTAGGACTTAAATCCTTGCCAATAAAGGCTTTGATTGCAATGTTTGGTATATCTTTAGCCTATGCTATAACAGCAGAAATCCTAAAGAAAAAATTCTACCAAACCAATTCATTTTCTAGAAAATAACCAAAAACGACAGGATTTTGATTTCTCAAATCCTGTCGTTTTTTTCTAATCAACAAGCTCTTTAAGCCTGCCACATATTTTGTAATCTACTTTTTTTAATTCTTCAATATTCTTAACTCCCAAGAGAGCCATAACTATTTTAAGTCGCCTATTCATTTCCTTTAGAAAATCATAGCAAGCCTCGTAACTACCTAAGAGCAAGTACCTTAGGGCCTCGCCACTGATTGCAGTCATATCTGCTCCAATTATCAAAGCCTTAGCCACATCCACAGCTGTCTTTATTCCTCCAGATCCTATTATAAAAATATCATCTGAAAGGCTCCTAGCATCTATGATAGCCTTGGCTGTTGGCACTCCCCACTCATAGAATTCTTTATAATCCGACTCAAAATCTCTCATATCTTCGATTTCGATGAAGTTTGTACAACCCTTGCCAGAAACATCTAGGTATTTAACCCCTGCTTCTATGAGCTTTTGGCAAGTTGCCTTTGATAGGCCATTGCCAGTTTCTTTTACAATTAAAGGCAAATCTAAGTTATCAACTAAATTTTTTATATTATCGTAATAGCCCTTAAAATTCTTATCCCCTTCTGGCATAAAAAGCTCTTGGGCAACATTTAGGTGGACTTGGATAGCGTGGGCGTCAATCATACCAGCTGCATTTTTGAAATCTTCAAGACTTCTTTCAGCGCCAAGATTTCCTACCCTAATCAAGTCCTTTTCCCTAATTAGGGAAAAACTTTCCTCGGCTTCCTTATCTTCCAAACCGATTGCTTGGCTACCAACAGCCATAGGTATATTTAGGCTCTTGCAAATTGAAGATAGGTCCTCGTTTATATCAGCACTTGACTCTCCCCCGCCTGTCATAGCATTTATCATAATAGGCATGGAAATCTTCCTACCCAAAAATTCGATTGAAGTATCAATTTCATCGAAATTTACATCCGATAAACTATTGTGGTCTAGGTAAATATCCTCAAAAAGTGGGTTATTGTAGCCAGAAGTTTTTAAATAATTTTCAATATGCTCATCTTTTCTTTCACGTCTTCTACTTATCATATCTTTTCCTACTATTCGCCTTCTCCATTGTCTGGACTCGATTCCACTGGTGGTTCTACACTTAGACCTGGCTCATATTCTACCACACCCGGTTCAGGAGCTGGTTCCTTTGGAGCTGGAGCTTCTGGAGCAGGTTGATGGGTCTCAGTGCTTGGCTCTGCTTTCTTTTTCTTATGACTTGGTTTTGGACTTTCCTTTACTGGTTCTTCGTATTTTGGTTCTTCATGATATTCTTGTTCATATTCAACAGAGTTGTTGTAATTATTGTTGTGATTGTAATTATAATTATTGTTGTAATTGTTATTGTAATTGTTATTGTAATTATAATTTGGCTCGTAAGTCTGAGTATTTATAGTATTTGTCTTAGGAAAGACATTCATTGGTGCTTCTTGGTTGATTGTAGCATGGTTTGATTCAGGCAAGCCTGAGTCTTCTTCCTTCCACTTTCTAAGTTTGAAATCTGCAAATACCTTATCAACTATATCCCAAGTCCCTCTTTCATCTGGTATATAATAACTAATCTTGTTTATATAGGCTCCATTGCCTGGAACAACAAAAGTCTCCACCTTATCTGAAGAAAAGTTTGGAATACTCTTAACTAGGTCAACTATAGCACTCATTGGTAGGTTGGTCTTTACATATTTAATGTAAGATGAAATCACAGTCATTAGATTCATTTGACTAGATTTTTTAACAGCCTGGTCTACCATGGCCTTTACGAAATCTTGTTGGGCGTGAACCCTACCTATGTCTCCATTGTTGTAAATATGTCTTGTCCTTAAATACCACATGGTGTCTGTACCGTTAAAGTGGTTCATACCTGGTTTTATATTTAGGGTCCACTTTTTGATATTTACACCTTCTGGCACCTCATAGTCAACCCCACCAATGGCATCAACTATATTTACAAGAGCCTGGTAATTTACCTGAACATAATAGTCTATATCAAGACCTAGGAAATTCCTAAGACTTTGGAGAGTTAGCTCAATACCACCAAAGGCATGGGCGTGGTTAACCTTGTCATAGGTATTTCTCACAAGGACTCTGGAGTCCCTTGGGATTGACAAGAGCTTAATCGTACCATCCTTGGTATTAGCCTTCAATAACATAATAGTATCCGTACGGGTGAAATCTTCGTTATTTTCTTCACCTGCGGCCTTATCTACTCCTACTAGGAGGATTAAATATTCATCTTTACTTGTTTTAACAGCCTGATCTTCGAATGTACCACCCTTTGCAAAATTAGCAGCATTTGACCTTTGATCTAGAAAATCAAAACCAACCTTGCTAAGTACAAGAGATATGGCAAAAACAAAGATTAGGGCAAAAAATTTTCTAATCTTCATAATATTCCTTTACTCGTTACATTATACCCTATCTTTAACCCATCTTTAAACTAGTTTTCAAAATATTATTAGAAAAAAATCTTAAACCCAAGTGGTCGCTTGAATATTTTTCAAAATTCATTATAATTAGAGTATTCATTACAAATGTGAAAAAAATATTTATTGGAGTTATTATGGAAAATAGAAGTAAATTTTCTTCAAAATGGGGATTTATAATGGCTTGCGTTGGTTCAGCTGTAGGTCTTGCCAACGTTTGGGCCTTCCCCTATCAATTAGGGTCAAATGGAGGATTGGCATTTTTATTGCCCTATCTTTTATTTGCCTTTATCTTTGGCAGGGTAGGACTTGCCGCAGAAAACGCCATCGGCAGGAAATACAAATCTGGACCTATGGTCGTCTACAAAGAAGCCTACAAAGAAAAAAATATGGAAAAATTTGGCACCATAATTAGGTGGCTACCGATGATAGGAGTAGGGCTCTTATCAATTGGCTATGCTGTTGTAATTACCTATGTAATCAAAGCCTTAATCGACACCATCACAGGCAGTATCTTCACAGTTGAAAGTGCAGCTTGGTTTGATTCCATATCCACAAGTGATTTTAAGGTAATCATTCCCCACCTAATCTTGATGGTCCTAGTATATTTCGCCCTAGCCTACGAAACAGAAGGCATAGAAAAAACAAACAAATTCATCATGCCCTTGTTTTTCGTACTCTTCCTAATCCTAGCTATCAGGGTATTTTTCCTAGACGGAGCCCTCGGGGGATATAAATTCATCTTCAACATGGACTTTGGGAAACTAAGGGAAATCAAAACTTGGGTCGCAGCCATGGGCCAGGCCTTCTTTTCCCTATCCCTGGTAGGAACTGTAATGGTAGTCTACGGCTCATATTTGCCAGATAATGAAGATGTCATAAAGGCATCAACTATCACAGCAAGCCTTGACACCCTATCAGCAATGATATCAGCCTTCGTCATGCTACCAGCTTGTTTTGCCTACGGATTTTCGCCAGCAAGTGGTCCAAAACTACTCTTTGTAGTCTTGCCCCAAGCCCTAAAAGAAATGCCCCTTGGCAGATTATACGGAATAATTCTTTTCCTAGCAGTAGTCTTCGCAGGCATATCATCAATCCAATCCATGCTGGAAACCATCACCGAAGCCATAGTCTATAGCTTTCCAAAATTAAAAAGAAAATTAGTCCTAATCGCCCTAATTGCAACAATTTACCTAGTAGGAATTTTTATAGAACCAATCTCCAAATGGGGTCCATGGATGGACATAGTAACCATCTACATCCTCCCAATATCCGGTATAATCGGCGCCATCACTTGGTTCTGGGTAATCAAAAAAGAAGACCTCCTAGCCGAAGTAAACAAAAGCGTAAAAGGCAAATACGGATCAGCCTGGTACTACCTAGGCAAATTCATCTTTGTACCTCTCGCCATAGCCCTATGCTTCATAGCAATTAGGTACCACATTTCATTCTAATTAGATTTAACAAAACAAAAGGCAAAACCAAAAATAAATGGTTTTGCCTTTTGTTTTTAATCTGAGATTTCAAAGCATTATAAATATTTATTACAAAATCTCACTTATTTTTTTACTTTTTGCTCAATTGTTCTTGAAATGCTAAGAAATTTTTACGATTTTGCTTCTTCTCTTCATCGCGTTCTTCAGCAGTTCCAATCTTTTTCACCATCAATTCGTGGTATCTTTCTTTCTCCTTGCTGGTCATAGGTGGTGCTGTTTGTAACAACCTCTTACTCAATTTATTTAATTCTTGATCTTCTTTTGGTGCTAATTCTCTATCCATAACTAATCCTCATCTGGTGCATACCAAACTATTTGCCTACCTTCTTTTCTAGCTTTTTCTGTTTCTTCTTGGTATCTTTTAATTCTTTCTTTTTCTTCTTCTGTTAGCACAATGTTGTTTCTTTCTGCTGTTGTTTTTCCTAATGCTATCCCAATAATCAAATATTCTCTATTCATTTCAATCCCCTGTATTATAAACTCAAATACCCTACATACCTAATCCATATCAGGAGCAAAAAACACAATATGCTTTCCCTCTTTTTGGGCCTTCTCAGACTCCTTTTTGTACCACTCAATGGCTTTCTTATCCTCATCTGTGAGTATTATATCATAATCCTCAACTTTTTCCGCACCAAGTGCTATATCAATAATTAAATATTCCCTATTCATTTCAACCCCATATATTATAAACTCAAATACCCTACATACCTAATCCATATCAGGAGCAAAAAACACAATATGCTTTCCCTCTTTTTTGGCCTTCTCAGACTCCTTCTTGTACCACTCAATGGCTTTTTTGTCCACTTTAGTAAGAGTAATATTATTAGCCTCCGCAGTTGTATCCCCCAGTGCTATTCTCATTATTAAATATTCTCTATTCATAATTGTCTCCTTGTAAAACAAAAATAACTTACCGATAAAAAATTTGGATGAAAATAGAATCATAAATTGAAAATATATAAGAAAAAATCTTTTTAAAAATATGTAAATATAAAAATTTAGAATTAAAAAAGTATTAATACTTCCATTGGTATTATACCCCTTGTGGCCTAGTTTAAACAAAATAAAAAAGCTATAATTGAATACTAAGTATCTCCGCAATTGCGGTTAGATCTATATTTGTAATAATTTCGGTGTTAGTCGTCAGGGATCATCCCCGCGTATGCGGGTAGAACTTTTGATTTTTTTGTTAATTTGATTTTGTATTAGGATCATCCCCGCGTATGCGGGTAGAACCCACCAAAAAATCCTACGACATGCATTATATGAGGATCATCCCCGCGTATGCGGGTAGAACTCTTCAACTAAAAATAAATCTTCATAAAATTCGGGATCATCCCCGCGTATGCGGGTAGAACTAAGCACTACAACTGCTAATGTCTGGAATGGGAGGATCATCCCCGCGTATGCGGGTAGAACCGACTGACTCGGTTGAAATCGGGGACGAAGAAGGGATCATCCCCGCGTATGCGGGTAGAACTGCAGGGGCTTTTGAGGTGACAAGTTTTGGCCGGGATCATCCCCGCGTATGCGGGTAGAACTGACTTTTGCTGATTTTGCGGAGGAGTATAAGGGGATCATCCCCGCGTATGCGGGTAGAACGTCCTGGATATAAATCATTAACTTTTTTAACTAGGATCATCCCCGCGTATGCGGGTAGAACTACGTATCATTACGATTTTACTATTTTGCTTAGGGATCATCCCCGCGTATGCGGGTAGAACGCCTGTAGCTAATTTTAAGTATGGCAAGAAAAAGGATCATCCCCGCGTATGCGGGTAGAACCTTATTCTCATAACAGGATATTGTGGATATCTGGGATCATCCCCGCGTATGCGGGTAGAACGATTCACAAACCATCCTCAGCTTGCTGGGGTGAGGATCATCCCCGCGTATGCGGGTAGAACATAATTTCTTATTATCTTCATCCTTTAAGTGGAGGATCATCCCCGCGTATGCGGGTAGAACTGCTTGTATAAGTCAAGGGCAATTTACGCCCTGGGATCATCCCCGCGTATGCGGGTAGAACTGACTGGTAAAGAAGAGGAAAGAAAAAGTCACGGGATCATCCCCGCGTATGCGGGTAGAACACACTTCCTTCCGTCTTGATACTTATGTCTTTGGGATCATCCCCGCGTATGCGGGTAGAACGAAATCTGTTCGGTAGATGTTATTGTAGGGGCGGGATCATCCCCGCGTATGCGGGTAGAACACTACAAGTGGTTTTATCAACGCGCCAGTGCAGGGATCATCCCCGCGTATGCGGGTAGAACCCTATCTAGAGCTTTTCTTATTTCCTTTGATAGGGATCATCCCCGCGTTTGCGGGTAGAACCCCTTGATAGTATCAAAGGCAGCTTTGGCAGCAGGATCATCCCCGCGTTTGCGGGTAGAACACTGATATAAACCTTGCTATGGCTATAGAGTCAGGATCATCCCCGCGTTTGCGGGTAGAACCAGGCCTGATGATAGGGGCAAGAGTCCAGGCGAGGATCATCCCCGCGTTTGCGGGTAGAACACCTAAATCTAGACCCTAGCCAATTTAAGAGCAGGATCATCCCCGCGTTTGCGGGTAGAACTGGAAAAAAGGTCAGATAAAAATCTCAAAGATAGGATCATCCCCGCGTTTGCGGGTAGAACAGTAAAAAGATCCCGTTTTTTAGCCAATCTAATTTTTCTTTTTATGAATTTTCATTCACTTTAATTTTCCAGTATTTTATTAAGCTTGTCTAGTTTTCCTATTAGCTTTTTAATTATCCTCGCATCTTCTAGGGCCCTGTGGGGCACTGTTTCATTTATTCCGTATTCTTTTACGACAGTTTCTAACTTATAATTTTCAAGAAATAGCTTGTCGTTTTTTACATATTTCATGACATCATAGGTCATATTTTTTATTTTTGGCTTTTCCTGTCTTTTTAGGGCTTCATTGATAAATTTTATATCAAAATTTATATTATAGCCTACCACCGTATCTTTTCCTATAAAGTCTATGAGTTCGTTTATGGCTATTTCTTCTTTTTTTCCTTTTTTTATATCTTCATCGCTTATCCCAGTTAGGTCCCTTATTTTTTCTGGAATATTTGTTTCCTGCCTTATAAGTGTTGAATATTCCTTATTTTCTTTGCCTATTCTTATGGCTCCTATTTCGATTATCCTATCATTTATCGGGTCAAGGCCTGTTGTTTCCAAATCTATTATTACATAGGGTTTGATAATTTCCTGAGGTTTCTCTCTAGAATATTTGTTGGCTTTTCTCATTTTAGCGACCTTGCTAAATCCAAGTTTATTTTCTTTTTTGCTTTCTTTGGGACTTGTTGGCGTAAATACCAAGGGGATTCCATCATAATCTATTGGTATTTTATCTGAATTGTGGGTTTGGAATTTATAACCTATTTCGTTTCTTGCGGCATAGGTCATGGTTGCTTCGCCACTGCCTACGCTTTCTACAACTCTGTCCCGAAGCTCTTCCCTTACTTTTGTGTTGAAATTTCCTACATAGACTCCGGTTGATATTTCTTGCATCCATTTTGTGAGGTCTCCCCTTAATGATGGTGGGGAATTTTTTAGGGTTATTACTGTAAGTGGCATTTTAGTCCTCTTTATAAGATATGCCATGTTTAGCATTTTCTTCTTTGTCATCCCAGAGTTCTATAATTTCTGTAGATATTTTATCTTCTTCAGATATATCCATCAAATCTTGTAGATCTTCTACAATTTTTCTCATTAATTTTCCATCAACCATCTTATCCCTAATGCTAAGTCTAGCGAGCTTTCCAATATCATCTCCTTCTCTATATTTGGATGCCAATTCAAAGGCTAGGGGAATTGTGATTTTTGCCTTGTAGAGGTCGGCTATATCGTAGACAAAAGATTTATCGTGGCCTGTATGGACAAAACCCAGTCCTGGACTCATGCCTAGAGCAACTATCACACTGTGACAGACTCCGTACAAGGACACATTTAGGGCTGAAAGGGCTTGGTTTACGGGATTTCCATCTTCAAAATCATCTACATGATATTTTCTGCATTCCAATTCACCATTAAATTTTTTAGAA
>NZ_CAUPFR010000012.1:0-26023 GCF_963510575.1 uncultured Anaerococcus sp.
ACCAGAAACTCCATCTGAAACCCCATCAGAACCAGAAACTCCATCTGAAACCCCAGCAGAACCAGAGAAACCAGCTGAGCCAAGTAAACCAGAAGAAAAGCCAGTAGTACCTTCAGAAGAAAAACCAGCAGTACCTTCAGAAGAAAAACCAGTAGTACCTTCAGAAGAAAAACCTGTCGCTCCTTCAAAAGAAACACCAAATTATGAAGTAAATCCTGATGAGATAGGCAAACCAGGTGTTTATGAAAGTGAAGTTTATTCAACTAAAAAACCAGACCAAGAGAAAAAGCCAGTTCAAAAGAAAAAAACACTTGTAAAGAAAAAACCAAGCAAAAAAGTAGTTAAAACCTACAAGTCATTGAAAAAGGCTTACAAGAGAAGTACTACAACCATAGAGGCAGCAAAATTGCTAATAAAATTGTCTCCACAACGTGTTAAAAAAGTTAGATCAAAGCTTGAAGCTCTTATCAAAGAAGCGGAAGCCCTAATCAAACAAGCAGATGCATCTTTAGCAAAATTAGAGGCTAAGTACGAATTCTAATAATTTTATAATCAAAAAGATTCAAATAGGGAAAATCCTTATTTGGATCTTTTTTGTTGGAAATAAGGTCTGATATAGGGATTAAACCCTATTGGTAGATTTGAAGATGAAATTTTTTTGACAAGTGTTATAAACTGTTATATACTGTTATAGAGAAGAGGGGAATAAAATTGAAGATTATTATAAAAAATGGGTCAGCTGTCCCTATTTATGAACAAATTAAAAACGCTATTAGAGATGAAATCTTAAAGGAGAATCTCAAAGCAGGAGAGAAATTGCCATCTGTGAGAAATCTCGCACGAGAGCTTTCTATTTCGATATTGACTGTCAAAAAGGCTTATGATGAGCTGGAGACTGAAGGATTTATCGAATCTCGCCAAGGCCTAGGGACCTTTGTCGGCAAAGAAGATCCAAATTTAAGGCTTGAGGAAAAACAGAAAAAACTCGAAGAGGCTCTCCTAGATGCGGTTAAGATTTCAAGGGATATTGAAATGGAAAAGAAGGATTTATTTGAACTTTTAGAATATTTATATGAAGGAGATTTTAATGACTGATAAGATACTAGCAAAAAATCTTGCCAAAGCTTATGACAAATTTATCCTAGGCCCAAATGACTTTGCCATCAAAAAAGGCTTTGTAACTGGCTTTATCGGCAAAAACGGCATGGGAAAGACAACTACCATCAAGGCGCTTTTGTCTTTGATAAACTATGATGGGGAAATTTTTATAGATGGTAAAAAAATAAAAGATTTGACCTATCTTCAAGACGTGGGTCTTGTCATGGACGATTCATTTTTGGGCAAGGATTGGACCTTGGATTTGGTAAATGAGGCCATGGCTATAGGCTATGATAGGTGGGATTCTAAGATTTATTACGTATATCTCGAAAAATTTGGCCTTGAAAGAGAGAAAAAAGTTTGTGAATTATCAAGGGGAATGAAGATTAAGTTAATGCTTGCAGTAGCCCTTTCCCATGACGCAAAAATCCTAATCCTAGATGAGCCAACAAGCGGCCTTGACCCTGCCATGAGGGATGAACTTGTGGATATGATTTTAGACTTTATGGAAGATCCCGACCATACAGTTTTGTTTTCAACCCACATAACCCAGGATTTAGATAGGATTGCCGATTATATTGTCTTTATAGATCAGGGGAAAATCGTCTTTGAAGGCCCAAAAGATGAGCTTTACGATAAGTTTTTACTAATTAAGGGTGGCCTTGATGATTTTGAAAAAATAAAGAATATCAAAATCCTAGGTCAAAAGATGTCTAAAGTCAATTTTGAAGCCCTAATTTTAAGAGAAGATTATATGGAAGATGAAGCATTAGTGGCAGAAGTGCCAAGTATTGACCAAATAATGATTTATTATGGGAGGATATAATGAATATAAGTAAGCAAATTAAACTAGATATAATCTCTATGAAACCTTATATAACTATTAAAAATTTTGCTATAATGACTTTCATTGCATTTTTGTATATGTATATCATGAAAAGCCCAGTTATTACAATATCTATGGCCGTTCTATTTGGAATAATATTTTCGTCATATCCATTTTTATTAGGTGAGAATTCTGGAATAGACGGACTTTATAGGATTTGTGGAATAAATAGTAAGGGACATGTTATTGCAAGATACATTCTAGCTTATATTATCTTTTTTATTGTAAGCATATTTGGAATAATCTACTATTTATTGATAGCCTTAGTTAAGGATTATCCAATAGGAACAGAGATTTTTAGAATGATTGGTATGAACTTAGTATTTTTTACTTTGATGATTGGATTTCAATATCCAATATTTTTCAAGTATGGTTACTCAAAAGCAAAGACCTTTGGATTTTTACCAATATTTATAATTGGAATAATAGGAATGCTTGCTGGAACTTTTATAAAAGATTTTGGACAAATCATTAGCTTTGTAAAAGAAAATCAAAAAATACTTTTAATTGGGTTTATAATCCTAGTTGTTCTTTTACTTATAATTTCAATAAAACTTTCCATTAACTTTTACAAAAAAAGAGATTTTTAAATGGCAAAAAACCCTAGCCGGCTTGGATTAATCTCCAAGGCCTGCTAGGGTCATATTTTTTTCTATAGCAAGCCTTGCAAGGGCTTTTAGATTTTTGCTATAGTTTTTTATTTTTCTTTGCGATAGGTTATATTTTTCGATGATTTTATTTTCTGCTTCTAGGTCTAGGTTTTTTGCAAAATTATATAGGCTTTGGGCAAATTTCTCTATATCCTCTAGGTTTTCTCTTTTTAATTCTATATCCTTGTAGGGATCGAAAAGCGAGTAGGTATCAAAGAATGAAAAATTGTCCCTATAGTCGTGGAAAAAATTTTGCATATTTTTTTCTTCTGCTAGGGTTTTATAATTTTTTAAGCTTTTAGATTTTTTTAATTGGCCTATATTATTGCAAAGTGCTATTATTAGCATTTATTCTATAACATCAATATCAACAAGTGGGAGGATTTCTAAAATTTCTTCCCTGCTTGGTAGGTCTAGGACCTTGGCTGTGGCGCTTGCGGCGGCTACTGCTACCATGTAGGATTCGATTGGGTCATTATCTCTTACGAGGGTTCCTACAAAGCCAGCGATCATAGCATCCCTGCAGGCTACGGTGTTGATTATTTCCTTGCCGTCTTTTACTGGTTTTGCCGAATAGACGCCGTCTCTGGTAAAGAACATAGATCCGCCTTCACCGTAAGAAATTATTACATATTGGGCGCCCTTTTTGATGAGGTCTTTGCCATAAGGAATGTAGTCCATCTTGTCTTTGATTTTGACCTTGTAAATTTCTTCGATATCTTCGCCGTTTGGCTTAACTAGGAGTGGACCTCTGGAAATTATGTTCATCAAGTATTGGCTTGGAACGTCAGCTATAAAGTAGGCACCGTTGGCCTTGGCGATTTCTACCATCCTGTCGTAGATATCAGAGTCTTCGCCATTTTCCATAGGTGGAACAGAACCACCAAAGATGATTGTGTCGCCTTCCCTGACTCTGGATAGGTAGTAGAGGAGTTCTTCGACTTCTTCTGAGGAAATGGTTGGGCCTTGGAAATTGATTACGGTTTCTTTTTTGTCTTCGAAAATTTTTATATTTATCCTGTTAGATTGGCTTATCTCAACAAAGTCAGCTAGGATGTCTTCTTTTTCTAGCCAATCTTTTATAAAAAGTCCTTGGTAGGAGCCAAGAAAACCTGTGGCTGTTGTAGGAATTTTTATTTGGGATAAAATTCTTGAAACGTTGATAGCCTTACCACCTGGTAGGGTCCTTTCGGTTTTGATGTTGTTGTTATAACCTGGTTTTAATTGGTCTACTTCTACATATAGGTCAATAGAAGGGTTTAGGGTTACAGTATAAATCATAGTTTCCTCTCTCATATATTAAAGTTTTTTATTGATTCAATTATTTCTTCCATGTGCATACCGTGGCTGCCTTTGACAAATATTAGGCTAGCACCGATTACAAGGGATTTTAATTTTTCGATTAGTTCGTCCTTGTGGTTAAAATAAAAAGTTCTGTTGGTTGGGAAATTTTCTAGGCTTGCCTCGTACATTTCTTTGGCAAGGGGACCATAGAAGAGGGCATAGTCGATTTTTTTGCTATCGAGTTTGTTACCAACTTCCCTGTGGAGGTCTTTTTCGTTTTCGCCAAGCTCAAGCATATCTGCAAGGCACACTATCTTTCTCTTGTAGCCTTCGAGCATATAGGCTGTTTCCAGACCTGCAAGGAGGGATTGGGGATTTGACTTGTAGGAGTCATCCAAAACGTCAAAGCCATCAAATTCTAAAAGTTCAGTCCTATTTTGGGTGGATTTTACCTTCATAAAGCCAGCATCAATTTTTTCCTTATTAAGACCTAAGATTTCGCTTATCATTACAACAGCTGCGGCATTGTAGATATTGTGTTCGCCCATAAGTGGGACTTCGTAATGGTCATCTTTGTGTGAAAAACGAATCACAGATGATGGAGACTTCTCAAAGTTAATCTTAAAATCAGCCCCAGCGTCCCTACCAAAGGTGAGAACTTTTTGCCTTATATTGTAGGTTGGGATTTCCTTTTGCATGGTTGGGTCATCTATATTGTAGATAAAAATTCCGTCATCTGCCATTCCTTCGAGGATTTCAAGTTTGGCCTTTAAAATCCCAGACCTGGTTTTGAGGTTGTGGAGGTGGGCGTCACCGATATTGGTAATCATAGCTATATCTGGCTTAACCATCCTAGATGTGAGGGAAATATCCCCAAAATTATCAGTACCAAGCTCTATAATTGCCACTTCTGTGTCAGTATCTAGGCTTAGGACTGTTTTAGGTACGCCGATTTCGTTATTTAGGTTGCCACAAGTCTTTTGGGTCTTATATTTTTCTGAAAGAATTTGATATAAAAGGTCCTTGGTTGTGGTTTTGCCATTTGATCCGGTGATGGCAATTACCTTGCAAGAAAGCTCATCTCTAAAGGCACTTGCTAGGTCTTGGAGAGCCTTTTTTGTATCGGCTACTTTTACATAGGGAATGGAAACAGTCTTGTTAATCTTTTCTGGATTATCAATAAGGAAGGCCTTAGCGCCCTTGTTTTCACATTCCTTAATAAAAATCCTACCATCAAAGACCTCGCCAACCAGGGGAATATAAAGCTCACCTGGGTCAATAGTCCTAGAATCGGTTGAAATTCCTTTAATCTTTACATCGGCAAATTTTTCGTCTGAAACTTCTCCCTTAATCATATGGGCGATTTCGCCAAGAGTTTTTTCAATCATTTTCACTTCTCCTAAAGCCATCATCTATTAATTTATCGAGGATAGATGAAAAATCAACGTCATATAGGTTCATAGCCATCCTAGCAAAAAATGAGGATGGGGTAAAGCCTGGGAAGGTGTTAATTTCATTTATATAGAAATTTTTGTCTTGTCCGTAAAAAATATCTACCCTGGCAAAACCTTCGCAACCAACAGCCTTGTAGCAGGCTCTGGCAAATTCTTTAGCTTTTTCCTTGTCGGCTTCATCCATCTTATAAGGAAGCTCTTCCCTGGTTGATTTTGAAAAATACTTGGCATCCCAGTCTAAAAATATGTGGTCGGTTATATAGGCGGCTGGGTCAGAAACATCTATCTTATCAGAATCTCCAAGGACAGCAAGTTCTATTTCTTGGCCTACGATCAATTCTTCAACCAAAAGTTTTCTGTCATATTTAAGAGCCTCAAGGCCTGCTTTTTTGAAATCCTCCTTTGAATCCACCCTTGAAACCCCAACTGAAGAACCATTAGCAGATGGTTTTACAATGAGGGGCAGGCCGATGTCATTTATACAAGCATCCACAAAAGCATCTGTAAAGTCTTCCTTATAGCAATACCTGTACTTGGCTTGGCTTAGCTTAGACTTTTCAAAAATGCCATTTGAAGTCACCTTATCCATGCAAATCGCAGATGAAAGTAGGCCGTTACCTATGTATTTAAGACCAACAGCATCCAAAAAGCCCTGGATTGTGCCATCTTCGCCGTAGGTTCCGTGAACTACAGGAAGGATTATGGTATTTTCTAAATCTTCTTTTGAGACCTCTAAAAGAAAGTCAGCAATCGAAGCCTGGCATGACTTATCGATTTTTTTTACAAGGGAAAACTCATCAGCCGGATCAAAGTCTGTGAAAGTTGGCGAAAATTTTCCGTTCTTATCTATATATACAATCTTTTTTTCGTACTTATCCTTATTTAGGTTCTTAACTATGTTCAGAGCGCTCCTAAGGGCGATATCATGCTCGCTTGAAGGCCCTCCACATAAAATATAAACTGTTCTCATAGTTTCTCTCTTTCTATATATATCTAAATAAATTTTACTACATATGAAAAATATGGGCAAATATATATGTATTTAGGGGATTTTTCTGAAAACTTTTGCTTGAAAATTTCACCTGTTTTTGTATTTGGTTTTCAAAATTAGTTACAAAATGTAAATCAATTATTACAAGAAAATAAAATGATAAAACTATGAGATGAGTCAATACGCCCCAAGTTTGATAAAAAAATAGCATAAAAATTCACTGAAAAAAGATAAATATAGAGGGGCAAAAGCCATGGAATCAATAGGTTGGATAAAAGTGTAAACAATTTGTAATTTTTGGCGATTTCTACATAATTTCCACACAATTTATAGTTATACTATAAAACGTAATAAGGAATTGTTATCAATTTGTAACTATTGTAACAGATTGTAGCAAAGAAATCGAAAATAATTAGTTTACATAGATATAAGGAGAAAAAAATGAAATTTATAACAAAATACGCCCTAGCGGCAGCCCTAGTAATACCAACGGCCTTTAGCTTTGGAGCAAAAAAGGCAGACGCAGCAAGCGCAGTTATCAATAAAGACCTAGCAAATGGAGTAAATGTTAGAAGTGAAGCTAAGCTTGGCGATAACATTATCGGCCTAATTGATGATGAAAACAAAGAATATGAAATAAAAGATAAAAAAGATGGCTGGTTAGTAATTGATTTCGAAGGCAAGGATGCCTATGTATCAGCTGATCTTTTCCACCTTCTTGAAGATACAGAAGTAGTTTCAGCTACAAATTTCAGAAAAGAACCTAACTTAGATTCAGAAGTAATCGAAGTTCTTAAAAAGGGAACTCCAGCAAAGGCTGTAGAAATAGCTGAAAATGGCTTTGTAAAAGTAGAAATTGACGGAAAAGTTGGTTATGTTTACAATAACCTCCTAAAAACTTTTAGACAAAGAAATGAAAAAAAAGCTAAGGCTCAAAAGGCTCAAGCTAAAAACGCGACAACTCAAAAGGCTCAACCAGCTAAAAGACAACAAGCACCAGCTCAAAATAATAACAAAACTTACCAAGGTTCATCAAATTGGGCTAAGGAATGGATAGCTCAAAGAGAATCTGGTGGTTCATACACAGCTTACAATCCAAGAGGTGGTTACTATGGTAGATACCAATTAAACCCATCTCTAGTTCCTTACGGTGCAAGCCCAGCCCAACAAGAAGCTGCAGCAGATAACTATGTAGCTCAAAGGTACGGTTCATGGGAAAATGCCCAAGCTTTCTGGCAAAGAAACGGTTGGTACTAAGAAACACAAGCTCAGGATTCCTGAGCTTTTTTTGTTGGCGAAAATAATAAGACTTTGGTAAAATATTTCAAAGATTAGGCGATTTGTGAAAATTTTATCAAAAATTGAAAAAAACTTTCCTTTATTCTAATAATATAATAAATCAGTGGTACAATGATTATGGAGGATTTTATGAAAGCAATACTTACAATTATAGGAAAAGATAGACCGGGAATAATTTATCAAGTTACAGAAGTTTTATACAAGTACAATATAAATATCTTAGACATGAGTCAAACTATTATGGAAGACAAATTTGTGGCTATGATTAATATTGATATGACAGAGGCAAATGCTGATTTTAGTGAAATAATAGGAGCTTTTGATGCCTTGTCTAAGGAAACAAAACTTGAAATTAGGATTCAAAACGAAGAAGTTTTTGATGTAATGCATAGGATTTAAGATGGATAAGGCAAATATTTTAGAAACAATAAAAATGCTGGATGAGGAAAATCTCGATATTAGAACCCTAACTATGGGTATTAGTTTACTTGACTGTATCGACCCTGACTACATAAAGGCTTGCGAAAAAATTTACGATAAGCTTATTAGGGAGAGTAAGGATTTTCTAAAGATTTCTAAGGAAATTTCACAGATTTATGGAGTTCCAATTGTAAATAACAGGATAGCTGTAACTCCTATTTCCCTCATTGCGGCAGCGACTGACCTTGATGATTACACTCCTTTTGCTAAAACCCTAGACAGGGCGGCTAAGGATATTGGAATTGACTTTATAGGTGGATTTTCTGCCCTAGTTGAAAAGGGTATGACTCCAGCTGATGAGATTTTAATTAAGTCTATTCCAAGGGCTTTGGCTGAAACAGACCTTGTTTGCGCTTCAATTAACATCGGCTCAACCAAGGCAGGGATCAATATGGACGCAGCTGACCTTTGTGGAAAAACTATAAAAGAATTGGCAAATAATACTGATAATGCCTTTGGTTGTGCAAAACTGGTTGTTTTTGCCAATGCAGTTGAGGATAATCCTTTTATGGCAGGTGCTTTCCACGGTGTGGGTGAGGCTGATACAGTGATTAGCGTAGGTATTTCAGGACCTGGAGTGGTGAAAGCTGCCATTTCAGGTAAGGAAGATTTAAAAATCAATGAAATTTATGAAATAATCAAGAAAACAGCTTTCAAAATCACAAGAATGGGCGAACTTGTTTGCCAAGAGGTTTGCAAGAAATTAAATAAAAACTTTGGTATAGTTGACCTTTCTCTTGCTCCAACACCAGCTATAGGCGATTCTGTTGGTAGGATTTTACAAGAAATCGGCATTGATAAGGTAGGGGGCCATGGCACAATTGCTGCCCTTGCTATGCTTAATGATGCTGTTAAGAAGGGTGGAATCATGGCTAGCTCTAGGGTTGGAGGACTTTCTGGTGCCTTTATCCCTGTTAGCGAAGATGAGGCTATGATTGAAGCAGCCAGCAAGAGATGGATTTCCTTTGATAAGCTAGAAGCTATGACCTGCGTTTGCTCTGTTGGTCTAGATATGATTGCCATTCCTGGAAAGACCACAGCAGCAAGTATTTCAGCTATGATTGCCGATGAGGCTGCCCTTGGGGTTATCAATAACAAGACAACAGCTGTTAGGCTGATTCCTGTTCCAGGAAAAGACGTGGGAGACCAGGTTGAATTTGGAGGTCTCCTAGGCTATGCTCCTATAATAGATGTGGGCGAGTCAGATTCGAGTATCATGATTAATAGGGGAGGATTTATCCCTGCTCCTGTTCATTCTTTTAAAAATTAAGGAGGAAGTATGACAGAAAAAAATCCAATAGTAACCTTCATGATGGAAAATGGAGACAAAATAAAGGCAGAACTTTACCCAGATATTGCTCCAAATACTGTAAATAACTTTATTTCCCTAATAAAAAAGGGCTTTTATGACGGCCTAATCTTCCATAGGGTAATAAAAAACTTTATGATCCAAGGTGGGGACCCACAAGGCACAGGTATGGGTGGCCCAGGCTATGCAATAAAGGGCGAATTTAGCCAAAACGGTTTTAAAAATGATTTAAAACACGAAAGGGGAGTCTTATCCATGGCGAGAAGTTTTATGCCAGATTCAGCTGGTAGCCAATTTTTCATCATGCACCAAGATAGTCCACACCTAGATGGCCAATATGCTGGTTTTGGCAAGGTAATCGAGGGCATGGACGTGGTAGATAAGATTGCAGCAAGCAAAACTGATAGGCAAGATAGGCCAAAAGAAGACGTAAGAATAGAAAAAGCAAGCGTAGAAACTTTTGGCAAAGACTATCCAGAAGTAGTAAAAATGTGAGAAAAAAAGGCTGGGGATTTTAAAAATCTTTAGCCTTTTAACTTGCAGAAAAATATTCAATTTATTTTAATTTTAAAAATTTTTGTGATTTGCTTTTACCAAGCTTCTCCCTCGTCATAGAGGTCGAGGAGCTCTTCTAGGATTTCGATTTTTTTGGCTTTGATTTTACCTTCGTCAGTGTCACGCCTGAGCATTCTTGGATTCATGACTTCTACCTCTTTTATATTTGGGGTGTAGGATGAAACCTTGTTGGTGATTGACTCGTAGGACTTGTGTTCGGCGAGGGCTACGTGGTGGGAATTGAAAACTAGGGTGTAGCCTGCTATGCCGGTTTTGGCTTGGTAAGGCTTGGAAATGCCACCGTCTATGACGTAGAGTTTGCCATTTGCCTTGATTGGACTTTCGCCTGTTTTGGTAATTACTGGCACGTGTCCGTTTACAATCCTGCGTCTTTTGCCTTCAACCTTAAATTCATCTAGGATTTTATCCACGATTTCTTCTTGATCGCATAGGGCGTAGTAAGGGTTTGGTTCTTCATTTTTGAGTTTTTTATCATCAACAAAGACATTTTCAAAATAGGAATACTGGCTCTTGCCAAAAATTGGAGAATACCTGCCACTGATAAGGTACCACATCATGTCCTTGACCTTTTTATTTTTTGTGTAATAGGCATCCCTTGCGACTTTTTCAAAATAATCCATGAGGGCCTTACCCTTGTAGGTTTTTCCTCCAAACTTTACTTCTTGGAAATTTCCCTCAGCTGTCAATGGAATGCAACCGTGGAAGAGTAGGGATCCGTTTTCGATTTTATACATGGCTCCGTTTTTGTAAAGGAAGTCCATGTGCTTATTGAGCTTGTCATTTTTGATGAAGTCTTGCTTTAGAACATGGATGACATTTTCCTCTTCCTTAGTCAATTTAGATGGATTTTTAGGGTCTATGGTAGGAAAATTTGTATCCTTAAGCTTGGCGCCCTTGTAGGTAAAATCATCAAAGTCAATGAATTTTAGGACGTTTCTATCATCCATATTTAAGTCTGGATTTCTCTCGATTAGAGCATAGTCAAGCTTGTACCTAATTATTGAAATTGCCTTGTGCATCCTTGCTGCAGCCTCCAAGGTAATATTATCGTAAATATTATCATCATAAATCCTTGGTTGGAAATAGATGCAAGGGTCATCACCGTAAGTTTCTAAGGCAAATTCAAAGAGGACTCTGAGGTTTATACCGTAACCGTCTTCGAGCATGTCAAAATTGTTGTATTTGATAGCATCGGCTACGCAGGCGGCAATTAGGGCTGTGTTGCCAGAGCAGGCTCCCATCCAGGCTATATCGTGATTGCCCCATTGGAAGTCAACGCTTGGGAAGGTCAAAAGTTCGTCCATGATTATATGAGGAGATGGGCCCCTGTCGTAAATATCGCCAACTATGTGGAGCTTATCTACAGAAATTCTTTGGATGAGGGTGCAGATGACCTTGATAAAGTCAAAGGCAACTTCATATTTTACTATATTTGTAACCAAGGATTCATAATAGGCTCTCTTGTTGTATTCGGAATCGTTGGTATAAAGAAGTTCATCCAAAATTAGGCTGTATTTTTGAGGGAACTTTCTTTTTACATAATCTTTTGGATATTTAGTCGAAACGAATTTTAGGAGGTTGATTAGCCTATGAATGGTAATAGTAAGATAATCTTTGGAAATCCTATCCTGTGTTTTTAGGGATTTTAAAACCAAATCTGGGTCGTAAATTAGGTGGGCAAGGGCATCCTGGTCCTTTTTTTCAAGGGTATCTCCAAAAAGTTTTTGAATCTTATCCCTAATATTACCTGAGGCAGACCTTAGTAAATGCAAAAAGGCATCGCTTTCCCCATGAATATCAGAAAAGAAATATTCAGTTCCCTTAGGAAGGCGTTGTTGGGCGTTTAGGAGGATGAGGTCATCTTTGATTGAGTTTTTGTCTGGGTAGAGGCCTTTGATGAGGCTTTGGTAGGTTTTATCCATGTTTTCTCCTTTTCATTTTTTCGATTTTAAAAGGGCTAGACCCTTAAGGCTTAAGCCTTAAGAGCCCCAAGCCCCTAATCTTCGTTTTTGACAAAGTTTGATTTGTTGTAGATTTTAGCTTCTTCTTTCTTTTTGAAATCCTCCGCTAGGTCTGGGTCGTAGGTCTTATCTGTTTTACCCTCATCTTCTACAAGTTTGTTAATTTTTTTGTTTGTTCCTTCAAAATCACTTGGAGGATTTTTTTCTTCTGCATCTTTTTTGCTTAGTGAATTTTTATCAGACTCTTCCTTACTAAGGTCATCTTGGTCGAGCTTAGGCTGTGAGTCTCCCTTGTTTTCAAGTATAGCCTCAACTTCTTCTGCTTTGATGATTTCCCCTTCAGTATCATTTCCAAGATCAGTATCCTTTTCTATTAACTGGGTTGATCTAATTACAGTTTCTCCGTCAACTTCTGTATCGGTTTTTTTAAGGATTTTTACCTCTTCTTTTTCATCTCCATCCACAAAATCAAGTTTGATAGGATTATCAGTTGGGTCTTTTTCCTTTAAACCTGTTTTAACTTCTATATACTCAGCTTTTTTCTCTATTATTCCTGTATCGTAAATCCCTTTAAACCTCGCAATCAAGCCTATAAGTGAATTTAAAACTATAAGTCCATTAAGACCTAGAAGGATATAGAGCAATTTTTCCCTAAAGTAAAAATAAAGAAAAGCGTCAAGACCCAAGAAGACTAGGCCAAAAAATACATTTACCAAATGGGTCTTGCCATTTTCACCAGCCTTAAAAATTGACCTTGTAATACCAGTATTTATCACAAAAGCAAGGATAAGGCCCCCAAGGGCAAGGGGTTTAATAAGGGCAGGTGAAATATTATTTATACCTAAAAGGTCTAAGCTGGCTAGAAATAAGTGGTTATCAACAAAAACTACAAAGCCTGTAGCGAAAAGCAATAAGATACTGAATATGGACCTAAATAATCCAGTGATAATGCTAAAAAATTTTATAAAGTCTTTCATAAGTCCTCCCTTATATCCATTATAACATAAAATTCAAATTGTTTATATATTAAATGATTGTATAGTGAAAATAAGTAAAAGCAAGCATGCTTATATATAGAAAGAAATTATAAAAATAAGAGATATTGAATTTATAAAAAAACTTAAATTTCGGTTCATCTTAGGATTTAAACTAACATTTATATCCCATTTTCTTAAAATTTTTTTCTTATTTGCTAAAAAAACCCTGTAGGTGTTGACAAATGCCGATAAACTCATATCATATTTAGATAGTATGTCAAAAAGTTTAGAAAAAAAGGTAAAAATGAAGGAGAAATCTTGATAAATATCTTGAAGGTTGATTGTTTTAGAGTATAATATACAATTGCTAGAAATCTATTTATCGAGATTTTTTTATCTCAAAAAGGCAAATTTTATTTGTCCTATTTTTGCAAACAGTAAGGAGTAAGAATGGCCCAATATCATAAAAAGTTATATGGGAAAACAGAGAGAATGTCTTTCTCAAAGTTTCCTGAAGTCTTGGATTTACCAAATTTATTAAAAGTTCAAAAAGACTCATATGAGTGGTTTATAAAAGAAGGTCTTGGAGAAATCCTTGAAGATATTTCCCCTATAGAAGACTACAATGGCAAATTAAGCCTAGAATTTACTGGTTTTGAATTTGAAAAAGAACCAAAATATAGCCTCAAAGAAGCGAAATATAAGGACCTAACCTATGCTAGAGACCTTAAGGTTATGGCTATTTTATTTAATAAAGAAACTGGTGAGATCAAAAGACAAGAGGTTTTCATGGGTGATTTCCCAATGATGACTGATTCTGCAACCTTCGTTATAAATGGTGCAGAAAGAGTAATAGTAAGCCAGTTAGTCAGATCTCCAGGTGTTTACTATGCAGAAGAAACAGACAAGAGTGGTGATAAGCTTTATTCATCTACAGTTATCCCAAATAGGGGAGCTTGGATTGAGTTTGATACAGATGCCAGCCACACTGTAAACGTAAGGCTTGATAGGACTAGAAAGCTACCTGCTACTACCCTTGTGCGTGCCATTTTGTTTGATACAGATGAAGAAATTATAAAGGCTATTGGTGATACCAAACACTTAAGAAATACCCTAGAAAAGGAAAATTCTGAAAATAGTGAAGAAGCCTTAATAGAAATTTACAGAAAATTAAAACCAGGTGACCCAGCTTCACTTGAGTCAGCTACTACCCTTATAAACAACCTTCTTTTCGATGATAGAAGATATGATTTGGCTAGGGTCGGTAGGTATAAATACAACTTAAAACTTGCCCTTGCTCCAAGAATAGCTGGTGAAGTTGCAGCAGAGGATGTAATAGATTCAGAAACTGGCGAAATCTTTGTTAAAGCAGGAGATGTAATTAGCGAAGAAGTCGCTGTTGAGATTGAAAACTCAGGCATAGTTGCAGTTGATATTAGAAAAATAAATTCAGATAACGAAGAGGTTGTCCTCAAAATTGTAGGCAATAACTTTGTTGATATCCACGCCTTTGATAGGCTAGAAGGCCTTGATATAGACTTTGATGATTTTAGCGAAAAAGTTTACTACCCAGTAATGACTGAAATTATCGATGAAGCTGAAAGTGATGAAGAACTAATTAAGATGATGCAAAGAAGAAAGAAAGAACTTTGTCCAAAGCACATCACAAAATCAGATATACTTGCAGTTGTAAACTACCAATTCAATTTATTTGAAGGCGTGGGTGAGACTGATGATATCGACCACTTAGGCAACCGTCGTGTAAGAGGTGTTGGGGAACTCCTCCAAAACCAATTTAGGGTAGGTCTTGCTAGGATGGAAAGAGTTGTTCGTGAGAGAATGACTACCCAAGACCCAGATATAGCAACCCCACAAGGTTTAATCAATATCAAGCCAGTTACAGCTGTTATCAAGGAATTCTTTGGTTCAAGTCAGCTTTCTCAGTTCATGGACCAAACTAACCCAATGAGCGAATTGACCCACAAGAGAAGACTTTCAGCCCTAGGACCAGGCGGTCTTTCAAGAGATAGGGCAGGTGTAGAAGTAAGGGACGTTCACGATTCTCACTACGGAAGGATTTGTCCGATAGAGACTCCAGAAGGACCAAACATCGGTCTTATCACTTCTCTTACAACCTATGCTAGGGTTAATAAATACGGTTTTATCGAAACCCCATACAGGGTTGTTAAGGAAGGTGGAGTTGTTACAGACGAAATTGACTACCTAACAGCTGACGTTGAAGATAATTACATCATTGCCCAAGCCAACGAGCCTCTTGATGAAGATAACAGATTTATAAACGAAAGAGTTTCTGGTCGTGGTTATAAGGGTGAAAATGATATTTACCCAAGAGATTCAATCCAATATATGGACGTATCTCCACAACAGATTGTATCTGTCGGTGCATCCCTAATCCCATTCCTAGAAAACGACGACTCAACCCGTGCCCTCATGGGTGCCAACATGCAACGTCAGGCAGTTCCATTAATAAAATCAGCTGCACCTATTGTAGCAACTGGTATTGAGCATAGGGCTGCTAAGGATTCCGGAGTATGTGTTGTTTCAAAAACAGACGGAAAAGTAGTTTATGTTGCAGCAGACAAGATAAAAGTAAAACCATCAAATGGTGAAGTAATAACTTACGAGCTCCTCAAATTTGAAAGAGCAAACCAAGGCACAACCATAAACCAAAGACCAATTGTAAAGTTAGGCGAAGAAATAAAAGAAGGTCAAGTTATAGCAGACGGTCCATCAACAGAAAATGGAGAGCTTGCCCTTGGTAAAAATATCCTAATAGCTTTCACAACTTGGGAAGGCTACAACTTCGAGGATGCTATGCTCTTAAATGAAGAGCTAGTAATAAATGACGTTTTAACATCAGTTCACATAGAAGAACACGAGTGTGAAGCTAGAGAAACCAAGCTTGGTGCAGAAGAGATTACCAAGGATATACCAAATGTCGGCGATGATATGAAAAAAGACCTTGACGAAAATGGTGTAATTAGGATAGGTGCTGAAGTAGCAAGTGGTGATATCCTAGTAGGTAAGGTATCTCCAAAGGGAGAAACTGAACTATCTCCAGAAGAAAGACTTCTACGTGCGATTTTCGGTGAAAAGGCTAGAGAAGTAAGAGATACATCCCTAAAAGTACCTCACGGTGAAAAGGGAATCGTAGTTGACGTTAAGGAATACAACAAAAAAGACGGAGATGAACTATCTCCAGGTGTAAATAAAGTAATTAGAGTTTATGTAGCTACCAAGAGAAAAATCATGGTAGGAGATAAGATGTGTGGTCGTCACGGTAACAAGGGTGTCGTTTCAAGAATTTTACCAAGAGAAGACATGCCATTCTTACCAGATGGAACCCCTATCCAAATCTGCCTAAACCCTCTAGGTATCCCAAGCCGTATGAACCTAGGTCAGGTACTTGAAGTTCACATGGGTCTTGCAGCAAGGACACTTGGCTGGAAGATAGCAACACCAGTATTCGATGGTGCTATGGATACAGAAATCGAAGATGTCTTAGAAGAAGCAAAGAAAGTTGCTCCTTTCGTAAATAAGACAGGTAAGATTAGACTTCGTGACGGAAGAACTGGTCTAGAGTTCCAAAACCCTGTAACAGTCGGCGTCATGTATATGCTTAAGCTCCACCACATGGTAGAAGAAAAAATCCACGCTAGATCTATCGGACCATATTCACTTGTAACCCAACAACCACTTGGTGGTAAGGCCCAATTCGGTGGCCAGAGGTTTGGTGAGATGGAGGTATGGGCACTTGAAGCCTACGGTGCAAGCCACACCCTCCAAGAAATCCTAACTGTAAAATCAGATGACGTTACAGGCAGGGTTAAGACCTACGAATCAATAGTAAAGGGCGAAAATATTCCTGAGCCAGGTACACCTGAATCCTTCAAGGTTTTAGTCAAAGAGCTACAATCCCTAGCCCTTGACGTAGAACTTCTTGATGAAAATGGAGATGTAGTTGAGCTTAAGGAAAATATTGATGACCAAGATAGGTTCTCTCAAGTAGAAAAGATAGATGCGTCTAAGATTAGAAACCAAAGCAAATTGCTTGCTAAGGCAAATGCCCCTAAGGAAGAGACAGAGGCAGAAGAAGAAGCTAGCGAAGCTTAGGAGAAGGGAAGTTTATGAGCGAATTAAATCAATTTTATGGGATGAGGATGAAAGTTGCATCCCCAGAAAGAATAAGAAGCTGGTCTCATGGCGAGGTTAAGAAACCTGAAACTATAAACTATAGGACCCTTAAACCTGAAAAAGACGGACTTTTCTGCGAAAAGATTTTCGGTCCAACCAAGGATTATGAATGTTCTTGTGGAAAATACAAGAGAATGAGATACAAGGGCGTAGTTTGCGAAAAATGTGGGGTAGAAGTAACCAAGTCTAAGGTTAGACGTGAGAGAATGGGCCACATTGAGCTTGCTGCTCCAGTTTCTCATATTTGGTTCTTTAAGGGCATTCCATCAAAGATGGGACTTTTACTAGACATGAGCCCAAGAGTTTTGGAAAAAATCCTATACTTTGCATCTTATGTAGTAATTAATCCAGGTTCTACAGACCTTGTTGCTAAACAAGAAATTTCAGAAACTGAATACCAAGATATATTAGAAGAATATCCAGATGATACAGAATTTAAGGCAGCTATGGGGGCTGAAGCTGTAAAGGAACTTCTTCAAAACATCGACCTTGAAAAGGAATACCAACTTCTTTTAAAAGAGCTTGATGAATCTTCAAACCAAAAGAAGGTTAGAGTTTCAAGACGTCTTGAAGTTGTAGATGCCTTTTTAACCAGCGGCAACAAACCAGAATGGATGATCCTAGATGTTCTCCCAGTAATGCCACCAGAATTAAGACCAATGGTTCAACTAGAAGGTGGTAGGTTTGCAACCTCTGACTTAAACGACCTATACAGAAGAGTTATCAACAGAAATAACAGATTAAAAAGACTTCTAGATATAGGCGCACCAGAAATCATCGTAAGAAACGAAAAGAGAATGCTCCAAGAAGCAGTTGACGCCCTAATCGACAACGGTCGTAGGGGTAGGGCTGTAACTGGCGCTTCAAATAGGAATATGAAGTCCCTATCAGACCTCCTAAAAGGTAAGTCTGGTAGGTTTAGACAAAACCTTCTTGGAAAGAGGGTTGACTACTCAGGCCGTTCTGTAATCGTAGTTGGTCCAGACCTTAAATTCAACCAATGTGGTCTACCACAAGAGATGGCCCTTGAGTTATTTAAGCCATTTATCATGAACAAAGTAGTTGAAAAGGAAATGGCCCACAACCTAAAAACTGCCAAGAAGATGGTAGAGAAAAAAGACCCAAGAGTGTATGAAGTCCTAGAAGAAGTCATCAAGGACCACCCAGTTTTACTAAACCGTGCTCCGACTCTTCACAGGCTTGGTATCCAAGCTTTCGAGCCAATCCTTGTAGAAGGAAAGGCTATTAAGCTCCACCCACTAGCTTGTAACGCCTTTAACGCCGACTTCGATGGTGACCAGATGGCTATCCACCTTCCACTATCAAACGAAGCCCAAATCGAAGCAAGACTTCTTATGATGTCAACCAACAACATCCTTGGTCTTAAGGATGGTAAGCCAATTACAACTCCATCCCAGGATATGGTGCTAGGTGCTTATTACCTAACAACAATCAAGGAAGGCGCCAAGGGCGAGGGTATGGTTTTCGAATCAACAAACGAGATGAAAAAAGCCCTAGTTTCAGGCATAGTTGAATACCAATCTAAGGTTGGCGTCAGAGTTAAAAAAGACGACATGGACCCAGGCAAGATTGTAGAGTCTTCAGTAGGTAGGTTCATCTACAACGAAGGTCTTCCACAAGATTTAGGCTATGTAAATAGGAAAGAAGACCCATATTCACTTGAAGTTGATACCCTAATCGACTCAGGTATGCTAAAGGAAATTATTGATAAGTGTTTTAGAAAGCACGGCAATATCAAAACTGCAGAAGTTCTTGACTATATCAAGCAAACAGGCTATAAGTACTCAACCCTATCAGGCCTAACTGTATCTATGGATGACGTAAAGATTCCAGCAGAAAAATGGGCCCTAATAGATGAGGCAGATGCTGCAGTTGATAAGTATGACAAACTTTATAGACGTGGTTTGATAACAGACCATGAAAGATATGAAAAGGTAATTGAAATCTGGCAAGATACCACAAACAAGGTAACAGATGCTCTTCTTGCAGACCTTAAAGATGATAACAACATCAAAATCTTTGCGGACTCTGGTGCCCGTGGTTCTACCAACCAGATTAGACAGCTAGGCGCTATGCGTGGACTTATGAGTCAGGCCGATGGTAAGATTATCGAAATTCCTATCAAGGCAAACTTCAGAGAGGGTCTTTCAGTACAAGAATACTTTATCTCAACCCACGGTTCTCGTAAGGGTCTAACAGATACAGCTCTAAGGACTGCCGACTCAGGTTACCTAACTCGTAGGATGGTAGATATTTCCCAAGACGTTATAGTAACAGAAGATGACTGCCATTCAGATGGTTTTGTTGTTGCTCACGAATTCAAAGACGGCAACGAATTAATCGAAGACTTAAGAACAAGGATTGTCGGCCGTACATCTTTCGAAGATATCAAAGACGAAGCTGGCGAAATAATTGTTCATAAAGACGAAGTAATAGATGAAGATTTGGCTGATAAGATTGTAGCAGCTGGCATTAAGGAAGTAAAACTAAGGTCAGTTCTAGAATGTAAGGCTAAACAAGGTGTTTGTGCAAAATGCTATGGTAGAAACCTTGCAACAGGCAAACACGTAAACATGGGAGAAGCAGTTGGTATTATCGCTGCCCAATCAATCGGTGAGCCGGGTACCCAGCTAACAATGAGAACCTTCCACTCCGGTGGTATAGCAGGCGTTGGAATTACCCAAGGTCTTCCAAGGGTTGAGGAGCTTTTTGAAGCTCGTAAACCAAAGGGTCTTGCCTTCATCGCAGCCAACTCCGGAACAGTTTCCCTAATCCAAAACGATAAGAAAACTGACGTTGAAATCACAGGTGCTGATGGAACAAGCAGGAAATACAACATTCCATTTGGTTCAAGAATCCTAGTAAAAGACGGGGAAGAAGTAGAAATTGGTGCCCAACTAACAGAAGGTTCCCTAGATCCACACGACGTACTTGATGTATTAGGCAAGGTTGGTGTTCAAGATTACATCACCAAGGAAGTCCAAAAAGTATATAGGCAACAGGGTGTAGAAATCGACGATAGGCACATAGAAGTAATTGCTCGTCAGATGTTAAAGAAGGTTAAAATTATCGAATCAGGCGACACAGAATTCTTGCCAGAAAGCCTTCAAGATAGACGTGAAGTTGATATAGTAAATGATAAAATGAAAGAAGCTGGCAAAAAGCCTGCCATCTATGAACAAGAACTTCTTGGTATCACCAAGGCAAGTCTTGCGACAGATTCATGGCTATCAGCCGCATCCTTCCAAGAAACAACCAGAGTTCTAACAGATGCATCAATCAAGGGCAAGGTTGATGACCTAAGAGGTCTAAAAGAAAATATCATCATCGGTAAGTTAATCCCTGCAGGTACAGGTCTAAAATACTACAACGACGTAGAAATAGACTACGAAACCAAAGACTTAGAAGATGAACAAATCAAAGCCAACCTTGAACTAATAGAAGCAGCAGAAGAAGAAACTGAAGAAGTATAAAACAAAAGGCCCCTCGTGGGTCTTTTTATTTGGGAATTTTGCAGAAAACTGCCATAGGCAAGGGAAATTTAGGAAATATAATAAAAGCGAAAAGACTTTAGGGATTTTTATTAAATCCAATACCAAAATACAAAGGAGGAAAAAATGAAAACAAGAGAAAAAGGGATAATAATCTATATTTTATTAACCTGCATATTGGGAGCCTTAACAATCCTTACCATCCCATTTGCTATGGCACAAGAATCTTATTTTTACTATGGCTTTGTCTTTGTTTTCCTAACTTGCACCATTCTTTCTGGGTTAGTTTTAAAAAGATACCAAAAAACAATCAAATATTTTGACCTAGGGCAATATTTGACAAGCCAACAAGAAGACTTTGCGAGGTTAATCCACGATGAAATCATCCAAGACCTTTATGGGATAAGGAATAATTTGAATTTAAAAACTCCTGACCTTGAAAAGGCTAAGGTAATCGCAGAAAATTTGGAAAACAAATCTAGGTCTATCATGACCTATTATAGGGAAATTTTGATTACGGATATAAACATTAAAGAAAATATAAAAAGAATTTTTTATGTTTAAAATATCATTTACTTTATATTTCATTTTCATCACACCATTAATATTTCAGAAACTATTAAAGATAGTAGGATCAATCCTCAAAGTCTAAGGACTATTCTAATCATAACAAAAGAGCTAATTAACAACATCTATAAACACTCCAAGGGTTCTAAAATCACCTATAAGATGGACTTGGAAGGGGGAGATATAATACTAAAAGTCACAAGCGATGGTGCGTGCCAAAATGATTTTAAAAATATAGGGGAATCCAGGGGTGGAGTCTTATTTATGAAATTTTTGCTAGACTCATTTGGCGGAGATATAAAATATTTTTATAAGGACGGAATATTGAAAACTCAAGTAAGGCTAGGGAAGAATTGATGAGAATAATAATTTTAGACGACCACAAAATTTTTGGCGAAAGCCTAAAAGCCTTGCTTTTGGAAAGCTCGGAAATAAGCAAGTGCGATTTTGTAAGCGATGTGGAAGAATTTTTTGGAAAAATTGAAGTAAATTCCTATGACATTTGTCTTTTGGATATAAATTTAGATAAGAATTCTGGTTTTGATGTCCTTAAAAATTTGTCGGCAAGTAAGATAAACATAAAAACAGTAATTTTATCCTCATACACAAACCCAATCTACAAGAAAAAAGCCCTAGACTTGGGTGCGGCAGGATTTTTGTCAAAGTCCATAGACTCTAAAAGCTTAATAGAAAAAATTTGTCAAATCAATAACGGCTTGTGGACAGAAGATGAGAATCTCATCGAAAATCCCCTCACAAAAAGAGAAGAAGAGGTCCTAAAAGAATTAATCACAGGTGAAACCAACACCCAAATAGCCAAAGACCTATTCATAAGCGAACGAACTTTGTACCACCACATAGAAAATATTTATAAAAAACTAGGTGTAGAAAATAAGATGGAATTATACGCCAAAGCCTTGGAATTAGGTTATGTGGATCGATTTTAAGAGAAGGCTAAATCAAAATAAAATTATAGAAAAAAACTATTACGTAAATACTTTGACTTATAAGTTTGAAAAATACACCCACGTCTCTGAAGCCCTATCCCAATTTAATGAAATTAAATTGATGGAAGGACTGATACAGAGTAGAGCGAGGTCGAGAAACCTACTAGGAACACTTAAATCAAGCTGTTTTCATACATTCGGGAGACCTAAATATTATAAATATTTTTTCGAACAAAAAAGACCCAGCTGGGTCTTTTACATTGCTTTTATTTAGCCAAAAACTCATCAGCCTTTTTTAATCCTTCGATTATTTCTAGGCTTTGTGGGCAGATATTTTCGCATTTGCCGCATTCTATGCAATCCTCTGGCTTTGCTCCGTCTTTTAGATATTCTTCAAAGGCTTTTTTGGATATTTCTGCCTCATCGTATAAAAAAGCCTTGTTCCACATTGCAAATACCTTTGGAATGTTGATTTCTACGGTACATGGCAGGCAGTATTCGCAGGCTGTGCAGGCGATTTTTTCTCTTCTCTTATATATTTCTCGTGCTTTTTTATAAAATTCGATTTCTTTTTCTGAAAGACTTGGATCTGCGCTTGCGATTGTCATATTTTCTGCGACCTGGTTGCTAGAATTCATGCCGGATAGGACTGTCATTACATTGTCCAAAGAAAGTGGGAATTTAAGTGCAAGTTGGGCAGGGGATAGGTCTGTAAATTCAGCCATTATTTCCCTTACTTGGGCAGGTGGATTGGCAAGTCTACCGCCCTTTACAGGTTCCATGATTACCACTGGAATACCCATTTTCTTTGCTAATTCATAGCCTTTTAGCCCTGCTTGGAGCTTGATATCCAAATAATTTAGCTGGATTTGGCAAAAATCCCAGTCATAAGCCTTGATTATTTCTTCGAAGGCCTCGTATTCGTCGTGGAAGGAAAAACCAATATTTTTTACAAGGCCTTTTTCCTTTAATTCATCAACAAATTCAAAGACGCCAAGGTCTACCATTTGCCTAAATCTTTTTATATCAAGGGAATGAAGGAGGTAGAAGTCCAAATAAGATGTTCTAAGTTTTTCTAATTGTTCATTAAAAATCCTATAAAAGTCGTCTTTTTCTTTTACCAGCCAGCAAGGCATTTTGCTTGCTAGATAAATCTTATCTCTCAACTTATTTTCTTCTAAAAATTCTCCGACAAATCTTTCGCTCATTTGGTCATGGTAAGGGTAGGCTGTATCTATGTATGTAAGTCCCTTGCCGATTGCTTCTTTGAGGATTTTTGCCGATTCGACCTTGTCAATCTTAGAATTATCACCGTCAATCGTCTTAAATCTCATACAGCCAAAGCCGAGCCTGGAAATTTTCTCTCCTTTAAAATCAAAATATTTCATATGTATCCTTTCTATTTTCTCTCCACTAATATTGTATCATATTTTTGGGGGAAATTTCGGCGAAGAGCTGGGAAATTCGGTATAGTAGGATTAAAGGAGAAAATATGGAAGAAAAAATATCGTTTAAATCGCTACCCGCCTTTATTATTTTGGGCATTTTCACAGGTCTTTTAATTGGAATTTTCAAAAAGATAATTGGCTTGCTTGCAGGATTTATGGATGGTTTTCTAATAAGTGGCACAAGCAAGGATAAGCTAATTTTTATGGCTCTTATTATCCTAATTGGCATCATAAGCTTTTTTATTTTGAAAAAAGATAAGAACACCAAAGGGTCTGGTATTCCAGTTATGACCGGGATGATGGAAGGGACAATAGGTGTTTCTAGCGAAAAAACTATCATAGGCAAATTTATCGCATCAGTTCTTACAATCGGATCTGGCCTTACTGTCGGTAGGGAGGGCCCATCAGTCCAACTCGGTGGTCTAGCTGGTGATATAGTTGGGAAATTTTTCCCAAAGTTAGATAGAAATTTATTTATTGGGTCAGCTGCAGCATCAGGTTTTGCTGTTGCCTTCAACGCCCCTGTGGCATCTTTGATATTCGCTGTTGAGGAAATTTTTAGGACCCATAATTTTTCTACTTTCCTATCTTCAGCCCTTACAATCATCTCAGCCACAGTCACATCCGGAATGATTTTTGGAGACCATCCAAGCCTAGAAAACATACCAGTCTTCGCTAATATAGACCAAAAATCCTTGGTCCTAATCGTGATTTTGGGAATTTTAGCAGGCCTATCTGGAGTTTTATTTAATAAAGTGGTCATAGGTTCAAAATCCATTTACAAAAAAATTGCCTTACCAGAAATAATTAAATACCTAGCTCCTTTTGTAATTACAGGGCTTGTTCTACTCATTGACCCAAGGCTATTCGCTTCTGGTGAAGAATTAATCTATTTGCCAAGTGAGGGAAATGCTAGCCTTGCCACCCTTATTTATATGTACGGGACAAAAATCTTGCTCCTTGCCCTAGCCTTTGGCATTGGCCTATCGGGAGGATCTCTCGTTCCACTTTTGGCAATAGGGGCAATTTTGGGAAATATTTACGGTTCAGTCCTTGCTGACCTAGGCCTAATACCCGTAGAAATGATTTACGCCATATCCCTAATCGCCATGGCAGGCCATTTTTCATCCATAGTAAGGACACCAATTACAGCCATTATCCTTATTTTAGAAATGACAGGAGGAGCTTTTTCCAATATTCTAGCCCTAGCAGTAGTTTCATTTGTGGCCTATCTAGTGGCAGAAATTATGAAATCCAAACCATTTTACGAAGACCTATACGAAAGGCTTCTACTAACAGAAAAATCTTCCTAAGCCTAGGGAGATTTTTTGTTTATAAATTTCTAAAACCCAATCATTACTAGAGAATTAAGCTAAAAAGTGTAGAATATATGCCAGGAGAGATTATGAAAAAGAATTATTCTTATATTTTATGGATTTTTTTCTTGCTAATATTTTTCTTTACCTTAAAAAAGAATGATGAATTTAACCAAACTTGGGTTGACTCTCAAATTTCTAAGATGGAATTAGAGAGATTTTGCAAGTCAAGGCTGGATGAACATAGGGTAGAAGAAATAAATAATATAATAAGCAAAGCTAATGAAAAGAGGATGGGAGCCTTTTTGGAGGGGACTTATAGGCAAAAAATAGAAGAAGAGTCTCAAAAGGCAGCAAATTATGTCAAAGACTTGGCGAAAAAATATCCTCAGGTTAAGGGTAGGATTATCATAGGGGGGACCAAGATAGATTTTCCTATTGTCCAAGGGACTGACAATGAATATTACCTAGACCATAACTATAAAAATGAGTATTACATCAACGGAGGAGTCTTCATCGACCACGTCCACAAGGGCGATTTTTCTAACGATAACACAGTAATATATGGCCACAATGTAAGGATTGGTTATATTTTCCACGACCTAGACAAGTTTAGGGATAAGAATTTTATCAAAAACCATTCTCAGATAATAATTGACACTCCCTTGGCAAGGAGGGTCTTTGATGTGGTTTGTGCTATGGATTTAGATGTTGATGCCAATTACAGGGCCTATTCTTATGATGGTTTGGACTTTGAAAATTACCTAAAGCTGATAAAGGAAAATAACATCCTCAAAGATAAGCCCCTACCAAGTAGAAATGATAAGATTATCACCCTATCTACTTGTTCAGATTTCAAAGATAGGTTTGCCATAGTAGCTATAGAAAGAAAGGATAAGTATGTAAGGCCAAAGGATTTTGACCACAAAAAAGACTTGCTTTTAGAGGATAAAAGAGCTACTAACCATATTTTTATATATTAAATCTTCCTAAGTTAGGGAAGATTTTTTACATAAAATTGTATTTTATGGTTTTTATCATATATTGTTTGGA
>NZ_CAUPFR010000013.1:0-25734 GCF_963510575.1 uncultured Anaerococcus sp.
AAAGTCCCCTAAATGCTTTTATTACATTTCCTACAAATATTAATTAAGATATATGAAGAACCAAGAAAAACTCAAACCCAACACCCGTCTCGAACGAACGTGAGAGACCTCTATAGTTCTGTATATATTGGGTTCTATATATGCATCGTTATTATCATCAAATAAAGATCCCACAATACATCCCGATGCATCCACAAAATCTCATTTCAAAGATAATAATAGAGACCTCTCGTCGCTCCGCTCAGTCGAGGTGGGTGGATTTTTTCTTTCTCCAGCCTTTGTAAGACATGACCTTTACGAAATCCTATAATTTTTTTTTATACATTTTTTCATATAATAATTTATACACTCAAAAACTCAAGAAAAACCAAAAATCTCAACCCGTCTCGACCGACTGAAAGGAGTGAGAGACCTCTATCGTTCCCTATATCATTGGTTCCGTAAGTGCACCGTTAACACCTATATAAAACCTACCCCGTCTCGAAAGAGGCCGCTAGGCCGACGAGAGACCCCCATCGTTTTGTATGGAAATCGTTCTGTAAATCCATCGTCAACATCTATATACAACCCACCACCCGTCTCGAACGACTGAAAGGAGTGGAGAGACCTCTATAGTTCCCTACATCATTGGTTCCGTAAATACACCATTACCACCTATATAAAACCTACCCCGTCTCGAAAGAGGCCGCTAGGCCGACGAGAGACCCCCATCGTTTTGTATGGAAATCGTTCTGTAAATCCATCGTCAACATCTATATACAACCCACCACCCGTCTCGAACGACTGAAAGGAGTGAGAGACCTCTATCGTTCCCTAGATCATTGGTTCCGTAAATGCACCGTTATTATCTACATAAAACACCCCACTCTCCTATACTTATAAGATTAAAAGTGTGAAGATTTTAGCATAACAAAAGAGACTCGGCTTGGAGTCTCTTTGTTTTTGCTTATTGTCCGTACTGACCAATAAGGTTTTAATTTTAAAATCTATTAAGCTTCAACAGCTTGTGATTTTTTGTAAGCTACGAATGCGCCTGTCATGATTGCAAGACCTGCTACGATAAAGATTAGAGAACCAATACCACCTGTTTGTGGGATATCTACTTTCTTATTGTCTATTCTTTTACCATAGGTTTGTTTTTGATCTTTTTCTAGTTTTGCTTCGTATTTGTACTCACTGTTATCACCATCATAAGATCCTTTTTTAACTTCAAATTTGAAGTTTTCTTTATTTGTATCTAGGGCAAATCCTGGAGCTGCCTTAACTTCGACTGCTCTGTAGTTGCCATATGCAAGACCTGTTACTTCAAATTGACCATCTTTGTTGGTAAAGAATTGTGTAGCCTGTTTTGAATCATCAACCCATGTATAGTTTAGGTTTGCTTTGACAAATTCTTTATCTCTAGTTTTTTGAAGGTCTTCAACTTTTGTTAGTGCTTTTTCTTTTGTATCAAATTCATCTGATCCAATTTTTACTTTGTTTGTAGCAGAGATTGCACCTTTTGATAGAGCCTCATTAACAGCTTTTATAGCGTCATCATAAGCTTTTGCTGCTGGTGTGTATGGTGTTGTGTTTCCTTTTTCATTAATCTTTAGATTTTTTCCAAAGTTAGGACCTGGTTTAGCTGTTTGACCTTCACCTACCATATCATTATTTTCAATTACGAATTGAGCGCCTACTAATCTGTTTTCAGTTCCTTGTTCAACCTTTACAAACTTCTTACCACCTACTGTTACTTGTGGAGGGGTTGGAGTGATTGAGTCAGGTGTCTTAGTATTCTTAACAGTTACTGTTCCTGTTGTACTTTCAACTTTATATTCTGGTTCATAACCATCAACAATTTCTTTTAATTTGTATTTCTTATTTTCTTCAAGTCCTTGGAATGTACCGGCGTATTTGCCTGTTCTTTTAAATTTAAATCCATGTCCAAGATCTGTAATTTGTTTTTCGCCTTCATCAACAACTTCTTCAGCTTTTTTAAATGTTACATCAGCTAGGGCGTTACTATTTTCATCTAATAAGACGTATTTAACTGTAATATCTTCTGGTGCTGGTTTCTTAGCCCAATCTTTTTCAACTTTGATTTCTTTATTTACTGGAGTTACATTATCACTTGATGGTTTTGGTGGTGTGTGGTTGTAAGTTATTGTAGCGTGGTTGTCCATTGGTTTGTCAACTACTGCTGCAGATGTTACGTGTGCAGAGTATGTGAATGTAATTTCTACATCTTTATTTTCTGCGGCCTTGTTTAACTTATCAAGACCAGTTTGTTCAAAAGTAATATCAAAACCATTGCCTACAGTAGTTACTTTATAGTCTGTATCTGCAACAAGAGCTTGGTCTAGTGCTGGAGTAACTGTTATTTTAACACCAGTTTTATAGTCATATTTAAGTCCATTATCCATAGAATCTGCTAGGTGTAGATTTTTGTAGATTGAACCTTTTGGTAAGAATGCCTTAGCTTCGTACTTAATTTCTTTACCTATTTCAGCTTTTGCGTTTGCTTTTTCTTTGTTGTAATTATCAAAAACTGCTCCAACATCTTTTAAAGTTTCAGGGTCGGTGATTTTTTCTAGTCCGTTGTCTTTAGCAAAGTTTTTATCAAATTTTACTTTTTTCTCTGTATTCTTTGGATATAGATTTAATGGTTCAGTTTCGCTGTAGTCTCCAGTACCATCTGGTTTACCAATTGGTAGAGTAAGAGTGAATGGAACTGCTTTCATACCTGTTAGAGTCTCACCATTTTCGCCTCTGTAGGTTGAATTTGCTTTATCTTCTACTATTCTGTATTCGCCATCAGCTAGGGTTGCTGTTGCTATACCGTCTTCATTGTCAACTCTTGCTGTTGTGAATACTTCATTAGTAGCACCTTCTGTCACAAGTTTGTAGTATTTTTCATCTTCAAGGTCACCTGTTGCAAACTTATATTTTGTTGTTAGTTCAGAACCCTTTGTATAACCTGCTGGATTAGCATCTTTTCCTTTATAAACTTCAAATATTCTAAAAGCTACACCGTTGATTGGTTTTGAATCAGAACCGAAGTATTTACCAATATCTAGTGCTTGACCTTTGAATTCAGTTCCATCAAGACCTGATAGGCCTGGGAATACTTGTGCTTCAGTTTTAGTTTTTCCATCAACTGCTTCGCCTTTGAAGGCTTTTACAAATTCATTATCATCTGCTAAAGCTGTTTCAGTATTTGATCCATCATAATATTTTTTAACAATCTTTTTTTGATTGCCAGAACCTTCTTCTACTTCTTTTTCAATGATAACTTTTGACTCACTTGTTATTGGTTTAGATGTTGTTGTAAGTGTTACTTTTTTCGCATTCCAATTGTGTTCTTGCATAAGTATCTTATGAATTAATACTTTTGTTTTGTGAACTACTGCTGGTTGACCAGCTGGTTCGTTGGCATTGTCTGCACTAGCACTAGTAAATGGTGCTACTATGATACCAAATACCATGGCGAATGCTGTTAATAATGACAAAATTTTTCTTTTCATAATTATCTCCTTTATTATTTTTTGTCAATGTCGCTTGGGGGGGATTGGTAGGGGTGTCACTTGTTTCCTTTTGGGAATCTTTTGGGATTCCTTCGTTTGAGAGGTCCCGGGTTTATAAGGTCCCTCGTCGGCCTCCACGTGCCGAGGTGCATATCTTCGGCCTCTGTCGGGACGGCGCTTTTTTTCCGCCATTCCGACAGAGAATCCGACAGATTCGACGAGGAATCTCATGAATTGTGAACTTGCTACCAATTATTTCAGAAAGGCTAGCGACTTGCCTTTCGTGCTGGTGGGCCAGCTGCTTATAGGGGGCGTCCCTTTGTGATATACCTTGGGGACGGTCTATAAATGGTTCGGGGTAACGTGGGTCTTTGCCCTGCTTACTTGGCCTTAGGCTCTTGCCTACTAGGCTAAGTGTTTCCTTTTCTTCATTATATCATAAAGTGAGGATTAGTGACAAATTATCTGGCTTTTTTTAGCCATTCCCGACCCTGCCCAGTACTTGCAGCAGGGTTTGGGGTTTATAATCATAGGCAAGAGCCTAATAATTATTGTGGGTTGTGGTTTATTTACCATATTCTTAATTCAATTATTACTAGAGATCTCTCGACTCCGCTCGAGACGAGGTGGCCGGCAAGAGCCTAATAATTATTGGTTTTGAGTTTTACTCTTCGTTTATTCTGGTCCAGCATTTATAAGATTCCTCGTCGGCCTTTGGCCTCTGTCGGAATGGCGCTGGATATTCTGGTTTTGAGTATAACTCTTCGTTCATTCTGGTCCAGCATTTATAAGATTCCTCGTCGGCCTTTGGCCTCTGTCGGAATGGCGCTGGATATTCTGGTTGTGAGTTTTGCTCTTCGTTCATTCTGGTCCAGCAGTTGTGAGATTCCTCGTCGGCCTTACGCCCTCTGTCGGAATGGCGCTGGATATTGGGGTTGTGGGTTCTCTACGTTTTGGAGGTCCCCGGTTTGTGGAAATCTTTTGAGATTTCTTTATTTTAAGTTTTTCTTGACTCCTTAACCCTTTCTCGCATTTGATGCGTACTAGAGATCTCTCCAGTCTCCTCGAGCCGACGGGCTTGTACTTCGCTCGGTCGAGACGAGGGTGTGGGTTTGAGTCTTTTTTAACACCTTTACCATATCTCGCATAAGTGATTGCTAGATTTCCCTTGGGGACTCTTATCGAGTCCCTTTGGGTTTTCCCTAAATATTAACATCTAACGCCATTTTTCTCCTATGGTAGATATATGCACCTGCTATCATTAAAGCTAGTCCTCCGATTGTGAATCCTATCCATGCCTGTGTACTAAAGGCCTTTGGTAGTTCTACCTTGCGGTTTTCTACTTCGATTGGCCTGTTTTCTAGTTTGTCGACGTAGATTCCTTTTCCGTCTTTTTTGGATAGTTGGTTCATGTCGAAATTGTAGGATACTTCGTCTAGGATTGTGAGGTCAGCTTGAATGAGTGATTTTATGGTTTGTGTTGTTACACCCTTATCAAGCTTTCCTTCATATTCTAGGACTATGGCATTTTTTGTGGTTAAGATACTCTTACCTGTTTCTGGACCGGTGTAGTTACCTGTACCGTAGAGGTCTCGTACAGTATATTTTATTATACCGTCATTGACGTTAGCTCTAGCAATTGCATCTTTGTAATCTTTTTCTGTCAGACTATCTAGGGTCTGTCCTGCTTTGAGGACTGCTGCTTTGACTTTTCTCTTGCCGCTATCATCTGTGGCAATCTTAAAGTCATCTGTTTCAAATATCCTCAAGTGGGTGTCGGTATCAAATTTCCATTCATTATGGTTTTGGTTTATGATTATCCTTTGTTTGAAGGTGCCTTTTTCCTTGTCTATTTCAAGGATTCTGGCTTCCATTAGATTGTTTTTACCTACTAAATAGGATGCCTTGAATGGATCTTTTTCTAGGACTTGGACCTTGCCGTTGTCTAGCTTAAATTCTCTGATATAACCAGGTAGTTTAGCATATCCGTCTGGGGCCTTTGTTTCCTTGAGTGCGTAGTAGCCATTCTTGTAGATGTTTAAATTGAATTTACCATCCTTGCCTGATTTGGCTGTCATGGTTTCTTCTTTGCCTTGGGCATTTTTGATCTTGTATGGTTTGTATTCTTTGTCTTCTTCTTTTTCTTTGTAATAAACTTCGAATTCTCCGCCTTCAAGTCTTGTGCCGTCGGCTGCATCTATCTTGACAAATTCTATATCTTTGTAGTTGACGATTTCTGTTGGCTCGATACCTATGATTTCGTCTTCTGGTTTGTTTTTATCTTGAGTAGGTTCTTTCAGCCTAATTATTGTACCATTTTCTAGTACTTCAAATTCTTGGATATGACCTTCGATTTTATTGAAGCCTGTAGGAGGTGATACTTCGACTAGGGCATATTTGCCTTCTGTTAGGGTGTTATACTCAATTACACCAGTTTCTGGAGTTGTTTTTTCACTACCCTCTACATCTGTCCAGTTTGCTTCGACCTTGGTATCAGTTCCCTCGGTTAATTTCTTTAGCTTGAATTTAGCTCCTGCCAGTGGATTGTGGCCTTGGTCAACCTTTTTAAATAGGATTCTATTTTTAGGGTTGATTGCAGAAATTGTGAGTTCTGCCTTGGCTGTTGCCTCTCCGTAGCTTGCAAAGACTTCGTTATAGGTGTATGCCCATTGGAATTCTGAGCCGTCGTCGTAGTAGTTTCTCAAGTAGGTTGTTGGTCTGTAGGATGATTTGTCCTTTCCATAGACATTACCCGTTATCCTTACAATGTAGGAGGCATTTGTCCTTCCAAATCTAAGTACGGCTGGGTTTGAGTCATTTACAAGTCTTGAGTAGAAGTAGTTGTAAGCTGGGTACTTATTGTCTAGGCCCAAGACTTTTGAGCTATAAGATTCTGGCATGTTTGTATCAAGCTTGCCATTACTTATATCTGTCTGGTAGGCTTCTACCCTCACATTGTCTATATCTTCTCCTGGGTAGTAGGTTAGGGTTGGTGTGCCTAAGTGCATACCATTAGGGTTGACGTAGACGATTTGTGTGAATCTGCCTGTCTTTGGATCAAACTCGGTTATCTTTGAAGCTAGATTTAATTGATAATCTATACCATTTATCCTACTTACGGTTGCTCCTCTCAAACCTCTTTCGTAGACAACGTTGATTGTTTTATCGTTACTACCTGGTTGTGAGTCTGTTACGCTCTTCTTAATCCCTATACCAACTTCTACATTTTGTTTTGACTGTGGCACATTATTTGTGTTGATATGTGCTGTGTAGTCGGTTTTGAAATCTACTAGCTGGTAGGTCTTGGCGTATTCTGTAAAGGTATAGGTTATCTCACCCGTCTCGTAGTCATAGGTTGCCTTGGCGATTGTACCTACTCCGTCTGCAAAGATGTCTAGTCCGTCGACATCGCTTGTCTTAAAGATTCCTTTGAGGTCGATTGATGGAGGTAGTTTGACTGTGAAGTAGTCGCCTGGGTTTATGACTGTGCCCTTATCTAGGTTAAACTTAATATCGTAGTCAAGCATCTGTGACAAGTTTGGATGGATTTCTTTTTCACTTGTCGTTTTATCATTAACTTGATCTGGCTTTTTGACATTCATTTTTGAAGTCATTGTAATCTTAGAACCAAGATCCTCTCCTGTTGGTTTGATATCTCCAGCATATGGGTCAAGGTCCTTACCACCGACTGTGAAGTGCCAGATTTGGCCAGTATTGATATGGCCAGGTGCTGGCTTTATTTCTTCTAGCCTGTATTGACCGATTGGTAGTTTGTCAAAGACTAGCTTACCATCTTTATTTACAGTACCTGTGTATTGGTAGCCTGTCTTGTCTTTACCCTCTTCGCTTGCTTGTGGAGGTTTTTCCCCTGCTTGCTCTTTCTCATCTAGAGTCTTACTTAGTCTTGTAAGCTTGAACTCTGCTCCTGGTATTAGTTTGGCATCGTCATCTTTCTTTTCGATTGTGACCTTACCTTTGCCAGGTTTTTCATTTATAATCTTACCCATGTTCTTCGCAGTCGCACTCGTTACGAAGTCGACAAGTTGTCCAGTTCCTTTTGCGTTTCCTTCAGCATATTGAACGATGCTGTTCGAGTTGTCATACTCTAGTGTAATATATCCACCTCTTGGAATAATCTTATTCTTCGATGGGTCTTTTGGATCTTGCACTGTGATTTCCTTGTCAGTGTATGCAATAGTAAATTGAAGTATAGCGTCATTGATTGGTCTATATCCAGGAGGTGCTTGTACTTCCATTAGTCTATAACGACCAGGTTTAAGTCCCCTAAATCCGAAGAAACCGTTGAAGGCTGAGGATACGTAAGTACCTGGTAGGTCGATGAAGTCACCTTGGGCATAGTATTGGAGCTTAAAGATTGCTCCCTCTAGCCTGTTATTTGTAACCTTCTGTGAGTTAATACCTTCTGAAGGATCATCACGTCCGTGTTTTGAGAAGGTGATGTTGTAAGATTCTTCTTCGTTTGTGATATCAAGTCCTTCTTTAGGAATCTCTATCGCACTTTCCGCACCTTTGCCTGTGGTATATAGACTTGAGATATTTGCTTCTGTTGCTATAGTCTCGATCGGATTAACTTTTTCGCCAACTGATGGATAAATCCTACCAGTTTCGTATTCATCATCACCAATTTTAACTTTCTTGCCTATATAGTTTGCGTACTTATTGCCTGCTGGTTTATTGCCAGACCAATTTTCAGCTTCTGTTTTTCCGTATCTACCAAGTAGATAATTTGTTAATTGAGCTGCACCTCCTTGGTATGATGCCTTATCGAACGCTTCGTAGTAGCCTCTTCCATTGCTTCCAATTTTTAGTTGTTGGAACACTCTCTTTCCTTGATAGAGCTTGAAGTCTATGTGGAGCTTAGCGAGATCTTCTGATTTTATATCATCTCTCTCATAAGGATCAACAATGCCTGGCTTGATGTCATTTGCTTGTTTGTCAGGAATTATATTTCCTTCAGCATCTAGGACATTGTAATTTTTATCAATCTTAGCCTGGTTGGTTACAGTCTTATCTATGATAGAGTTGTCGTAGTAGCCTTCGATATCGATGAAGTAAACTCCACCTGGTTCTAGGTTTAGTTGGTCTTCATCAAAGCCCCAGTCGAATGGTCTCCACCTTGCAGTGTTTACCATCTTGACCCCATCCTTGGATAGGTCGTAGTTTTTGAGGATGTCGTCGGTTGGCAAGTTGCCAGTGCCTGCGTTTGTAATCTCGTAGGTGGTCCTGTATGCGGTTTTCACACCTTCTTTGATTGTCACAGGTGCTACTCCTGGCCTGTCGATTTCCTCTCTTGGGTGATTAGGCTTGATTTGTACGTTGACTGCTTGGCCTTTGTAGCCTCTTAGGTCGATTATAGTTCTTTGTACAAAGGTCTTTGATGTTGTATCTATATGGGTTATCCTTGATGCAGTTCTAATTTGTAGGTTTGAGTTTGTTGTATTATCTCCAAGTTCTGCATCTTTTGAATCAAGGTACTGACTTGGTGTTTGCTTTGGGCCAATATAGGTAGCGTGCATCTTTTCTTTATCGTCCTTGACTTCAACTCTCCACTTGGAAGTCGCCTTCTTGAAGCCTAGAGGAGGAGTGACCTCTTCTAGGGTGTAGTAACCTTTTTCAAGTTTGACAATCTTGCCGTCTCGCTTAAATACTACTTGGCCATTACCATCTGATACACCTGTTACTGGTGGGAAAGATTTATCAACTGTCTTATAATCTGATTCAGTCTTTTCTAGTTTGAACTCAGCGCCCTCAAGTGGTCTGCCGTGGATAGTCCTCTTGAATATGTTAAGCTCGATACCTGCCTTCTTGTTTGTGATTTTAGTTTCTTTTTCAAGAATCTTATCAGGGTTAGTTGGGTCATAGATTAGCCAGCCTAGTTCTTTGTCGTCCGGTTGAGTTTCAGATCCACCTGGTTGTCCAGGGTCAGGGTCTGGGCTTTGTCCTTCTTTAAATGTTGCAGATACTGTTACATTTTGATCTGGCATGATGAAGTATGGTCCATCATTGTCATATTTGACATCTACACTTCCACCCCATTGTTTTGTAACACTTAGCGTATCAATTGTCATCCCTTGGTTTGGTGACGCCTTTATTCTAACAACTGTATTAGGATATGGTCTTCTAGGATCAGCTGTTACACTACCACCTGTTATTTTTGGATTAATTCCTACTAGGTATGTTCCTTGTGGTGGTTCGACATACTTAACATTAGCATAAATATTTACAGCTTGATTAGGCATAGTAAATGAATATTTATTGCCCTCTTGCTTTAATGGTTCTACATTTCTTCCACTACCATCAGTCAATTTTACATATACACTTGTTATTTCGTAATCATCAAACGGTGTAACTGTAAACTCTACAAGTTGTCCAGCCTCTGATTTATTAGGAGCAGTACGTGTATAAACTACTACCTTCTTACCATTATAGTTAGTATCAACACCAATGTCGTAGGACACTTTTGGCACAACTTCTTTTTTATTGAAGGTTACGCTTATATGAACATCCTTAGCTTCCATAGGGAAAGTATATGTGCCATCAGGTTTCAATTGTGGACCTATTGTTGTCCTACCAACTCTAACTTCAGTTATTTCAACTGTGGAATCTTTTGGAGTGACAGTTACTGTAACGTCTTCTCCTTCGCTGGCCTTGTCTTTATCAACTGATACACTTCCTAGATTAGGGTCATTTACACTTGTTGTGATCTTGAATTTCTTTGGTTGTGGAGTGCCAGTAGGTTTCCAAATAGCTGTTACTATTGTGTTGTCATTTACATCTATAGGATCTCCTGGATTCTTTCTCTCTCCATTTACAGACCAAGCATCAAAAGCTGAATTTGCAGGTGGTGTAAATGAAGAACCTGGTAGGTAATAGGTTGAACCCTTATCTACAGTTACAGGGTCCATCTTCGACTGACTACCGTTGCCATCAAAGGTGATGGTGACTGATGGTGTTACTGGTTTGTTTTTCCAAAAAGCAATGACATTAGTATCTTCGGTAATTTGAATTTCATCTCCAGGTTGATGTTTTTGTCCAAATACTAACCAATAATCAAATTCTTGTCCACTTGGTGGAGCAAAGCTTGGTTGAGTTAGGGTGTAATATTCTCCCTTGTTTACACTTTTTCTAGTGGTTTGACCTGAGCCATTATTTGCAATTAATGTTACAAAATAGTGCTCTAGGTTTCTTCTGGTTGCCAAGTTATTATCTAGGTTCACAGGGTTGCTATTATTTGGTGTGTATAACATTGTCCTGTGGATTTGATAATCTTGGTTTGATTGTGCAGTGTTATCCAAGCCAATTTTGTATGACAAGTTTAGTGTTTGGCCTTTTTTGAGGTTGATATTATTTAGGCTAAATCCACCTGTTGTGTAAGATATTTTTCCATTATCTGCACTTGGATTTTCTGCTAGTCTAATATTTGTGTTTAGATTAATATCAATCTTTGCATTTTTGACTAATATAGCATTAGGGTCATCAGCTGCTGGTATTCTTTCTTTAACGAAGTTATCATCAGTAATTACATTTCTATCAAAGAAGTCTTTGATGTTATTTACTCCCAAGCTATTGTAGTCATTTGTGTTTAAGCTATGGAAGAAATGTCCTTGTAATACATTATTATTGCTACTTGAAGCGTTAGCTGTGTTGTTGTTCATATAGGTATTATAGGCTTTAACATTAGCTTGGCTTAAGTTGTAGTTTGTTTGATCAATTTGAGCCATCCATGTATCGAAATGAGGAGGATTTCCTACATCTCTAAATGGCCAAATTATTTCAGCTGCTTGGTATTTATACTCTGGTCTTCCTGGAGGGCCAACGTTCCATTTGTCAGCACCCATAGTATTAAAGTTAGATATATCTATGAAGATTCTCTTATCATAGGTCTTGGTTGTGTTTGTTATTTGTCTGAAATAATTATCTCTTTTTGTTGCTAAACTCTTATTTCCATCTACTGTTGTTGTATCTCTATCCTTGATACTTACAGCTCCGAGGTAATCTTTTATAGTTACATCTGCCCCATTTGGATTTGATGGAGTTGCCATGTTATAGGTTGTACTGTTAAGCCTTGCATCTAAAGCTAGTAAATCTTGGTTATAACCACCTTTAACGGCGTTATTTACTCTATCATATTCAATGAAAGTTGCATCTATGCTTGCATTTGAATCCTTAGCCTTTTGAACAATATCATAAATCAATTTATTGATATTTTGATCTAGGGTACCTTTCCTTCTAGCATTTTGAGCTGATATGTCCTTTGACCTATCAATAACAAAGACCATTTGGATTTTATTTCCGATTATGGTTTCTTTTCCTGGTTGACCACCAGTATCTTTTGGTGATACCGAAATATTAATATTTCTAGTACCATCTGTTGTGTTCACATCTCCAGCAGTGACTGAGATGTTTGCATCACTTGAGTCTATATTGTAGGATGTTTGACTTAAGTTGCCTGCTCCTACTGGTGTGCCTATTGAATTGTCACTCATTTCCAAACCATCTGCGGCGAAGAAGGCTGATCTTAGTGACCTTGGTGATATTGGTGTGTAGCCGATATCTGTTGGTTCTAGGCTTCTTGTCATTATGCCGTTTGTGTTATTTAGTGGACTTAGGCTTACTGGCTGAGCCTTTCTTAGGCTTGCTTGGGCCTGGTTGCTCCTATCTTTGTCACCTATTATTAGGTGGGAGTTTTTGTCTACCTTTGATTCCTTAACTGGGTCTAGGACAAAAGCATCTTTACTTGCGTAGGACTCTGCTGCCCAATAGGTGTTGGTATAGTTTTTGAAGTCCATACCTGTACCAACCCTACCACTATTTGGGATGTCGGTTTCGATTGTGACTTCTAGGGCTTTGGCGCCAGTAACATCTGTATTTATCTTTAGCCTATTAAATCCATTGTGTTCGATAGTTTCTACCCTATAAGGAACTGCCTTACCTGGATTTACTGGATTGTTAATTTCAGATGTATTACCTACTTCACGAATACTTATTATCTTAGTATTCCTATCGGTGATGTTCCTGTCTTCTGGCTGAGCGTGGATTTGAAGTTCAGGGTTGTTTAAATTTTCCGACATTCTATTTAATAGGAATACCTGTCTCATTTTCTTCGTTTCTTGGTTAACTTCAACAATATTTGTTGTTAATTTCTTGTGAGCGTTCGGCTTATATTCATCTCTACTTGGAACAGATTGATTTTCTTTTGTTCCTTCGTTTACTTTTACATTTTGCCATTTAGTTTCTGGGTCATTGTCTGTAACTTGGTTTGTAGGGTTGATATCCTTGATGTAGACTTTTCCGTCATCTTTAATTGTGACAGTCCATTCAGTGTTGGCGTTTTCGTAACCTTGAGGAGATCCTGTTTCTTCTAGTTTATAGGTGCCTGGTAGAAGGTCTTTAAAATCAACCTTTCCATCTTCTCCTGAATGTGACCAATATTCTTGACCTGGTTTGCCATCAGGTTTTTTAGGTCCTGTTAGTTTAAAGGTAGCTCCAGATAGGGCATCTGTTCCATTTTCTCTTGTCTTTTTGAATTTGAATTTATGTCTATTTTTCTCATTCTTTAGGTCAAGAGAACCTTCTGAGATGTATGCTCCTATGATTTTGTCTTCTTTTTGAGCTTCTCCTAGGGCTTCTCCTTCTGGGATATCTGATACATGTTCGTAGTAGTCAGGCTTCCAGTAGGCGTGGTTGTAGAAGGCATAAGGGTCATATTTTTCAAAATAATCTCCCCCTGTACCTACGCTTGCACTTTCATCCTTGTATGGGATTTTGACATCCACTACAATAGGCATGTTTGTCTCTGGTAGGTCGATATCTAGCCTATATGGAGTTTCGCCTGGTTTTTCAACTCTTTTTGGACTTATTTTTTGGATTGTTGCCACATAGTTTGCAAGCTTGACATCTTCTACTTCTTCTGTGACTTTTCTATTAAGGGTAAATACTTTTACATCTTCTGTGCCAGCATACCAATCCATATTAGCTTCATTTAGTGGTTGTCTATGGATTTGTAGTTTGGCTCCTTTGTTTATCTGATTTCCTTCTGGGTTTATTACATATCTTTGGACTACGTATTTCTTAGTCTTGTTGATTGCAATAATTCTTGTACCCAACTTGTATGGAAGAACACTGTTTTCTGTCCAAGACCTCCATCTTGGGTCATTAAGACCTGAGAAATATTGAGGTGACCTACGTTTTACTTCTACCCTTTTGGTTGTGGCAAGATCTTCTTTTGGTACGACCGAGCTGTTTACTTCTTCACTAGTTGGCTTGGTGTTTCCTTTTACGTAGTCGTAGACCTTTACCTTATCTTCTTTAACTACAAGGACCCATTTTTTATCTAGCTTTTTGTAGCCTGTTGGGGCCTTGGATTCTTCTAAGATGTAGGTGCCGTCAGTTAGTTTTGGACTAAATTTTACAACACCCTTTTCATCTGAGGTTCCTGTCGCAAAGGCGTCTTCGCTGTCTTTTTTCTTGATAGTAAATTCTGCACCAGGAAGTGGTTTCCTTTCTTCGTCTCTCTTGTAGACTTTGAAGTCTGTACCCTTCGGTTTGTTAGATACTTTAAGTTCAGGGTTTTGATCTATCAGTGTGTCTCCAGTAGATCCTAATCCAAATTCTGTGATGGTTACAGTCCCATCCTTGGCTACATAGACTTGCCAAATCTTATCTGACTTGATGAAGTTATCTGGAGCTTCTTCTTCTCTTAGGATATAGGTGCCTGGTTTGATGTTATCAAATGATAATTCACCTTTATCGTCTGTTGACCTAAAGATTTTATTCTTATTAGCATCTTCTAGGGAGAAGATTGCTTTCGCTAGTGGCTGGTTTTGGTCCGCCTTGCTGTACTTTTTGATCCTAAACTTACCCGGTGTGTACTTTTCATTTGCCATCATTACCTTTTGGGTATAGAATTTAGGAATTTCTTGTTTGGTTTGTTCAGCTGCTGTTACGTTGGTATTTACCTTAGAAGCAAAGGCTGATTGTAATCCACCACTTGCCATATAGAAAGCCCTAAAATGGCTTCTAAACATGTTTAGGTCAGTTACCCTAAAGGTCTGTTCTACGACATAACCCTCTCCTGAGTTAGATATAACTGGCATGTCAAGTAGGAGTGGTCTTCTTGTATTAAGTGTAGCACTACCATCTATTTGCCTAGGATCATAAGTCAATTTTATACCATTTTGTGTGTTAGTATATTGACTATTTGGGTCGATCTTGGATGAATAAACCGGTTGGTAAGTTTGAGGGTCATTTTCTGGTCTGACACCCATGGACAATGGCATGTGCATTGCGTTGGTTGTTGTAAGACCTGAATATTCTCCATTTGTATAAGGGTTTCTACCTATTCCTGGATAAGTCTTGTAGATTTTGACTTCATTTAGTTCGAAAGCAGGACTATATCCCTTACCTGGCCATTCTACAATATTTTTATTTGGATCCCAGTCTGTTGTCATCCAGTTAAATCTAATTAATGATTTTGACCTATCATATGACATTGGGTTAACATAGGCGATTGCCTTTACATACCAATCCTCGCCATCCTTATATACTTCTCTAAAGTAGTAGGCTTGGTTTTTTCCTTTTTCTTTGCTGTCGTTTTGGTCATAGATTCCATAGTCTGCTTCTACTGTAAAAGGTAGGTGGGTATTACCTTTAATTTCTGAGCTAGTAAGTCCAGGCCCTGCAACTATTTCAAAGTTATATTTTCCGTTTGTCTTTGCATAGAACTTTGATGGGATGATACCATCAATTGTTAGGTCAAACTTAACTTGTCCACTTGCTTTGTCTGTAAATACATAGGTCAAAAGGTTGGTTTGGTAGTCCATGTATGGCTTAGCAATTTCTTGACCTTCTTTATTATATATAGATGGGATTTTGTTTACGTACTGGGTTAGGTCGAGGTTTGGGTCAAATTGGATTTCAAATCTCTTGTCTTTTGTAACTTCTTCTAACTCTATATTTGCCTTATAGGTATAGGATTCGTAACCGTAGGCTTCCCAAACACCTGTTCTAGTACCAATTTCACCGTAGCCATTTTCACTTAGCTTGATTTCTTGGTTGACTTTGATGATCTTTGCTTTTGTCTGATCATCCTTTACTACCTCGTTTTCGATCCAATAGTCAACTCCCTTTACTGGTTCTGAATTGCTGTGTTTAAACCTAGGATTGTAGGAGACTTGCTTTGCCTTATCGACTGTGACATCAAAAATAAGTTGGGATTCTATATAACCATCTGGTGGATCAATCTCTTCGATGGTGTAGGTGCCTTCTGGTTGATCTCCAAAGTCTACTAAACCTTTTTCGTTTGAAACTACCGTTTTGATTGGGTTCCCATCGGCATCTTTTAATACAAATGTTGCACCAGCAAGGTCTTTCTTATTCGCTCTTACCTTGTAGACCTTTACGGATTTTCTTTCGAAAGGTTCGTTTTTAATTGTGATTGTAGTTTCTTGACCAGCGTTTTCGCTTGATAGGGCAATGTTATTATCATTAAGCTCTGCCTCACCTTGTCTACCATTATTAGTTTTCCAGTCGTACTTAATGCCTGGTGTACTTTGGCCATTTCCGTCCTTCTTTGCTGTAATCTTGACCATAAAGCCCCAGTTGTTGGTAACCCTTTGATTAGGTAGTTCGATGGTGTATTTCTTTGTATTACCAGCATCGTAATATCCCTTAATTGGAAACTGGTTCGCGATATTAAGAGCTTGGCTAAGGCCATTTGTGTTTACAGTTTGGAGGTTCATTTCCCTCTGCTTGGTTGGCCTATCATTAGGATTAACGTCAAAGACTCCAACACCAGTTATATTAGCATTTGTAGCATAGATATCAATCTTGGTTGGCTTGTTTGTTGAACCGTTATTGAGATCCCCTAGAGCTTTTAGGTAGATGTAAGTTGTGATATTGCCATCTGAATCAATAGTACCATAGTGCATGGCATTCATGTAGCCAGGCCATTGGTTATGCTTTATTGTCGCAGTTGGGGTTTGGCCACCTGTGATAGTGGCTTTCCCGCCAGTTAAGTTGATCTTACCTTCAAGGTCGACTCTAAAGTTTACATTATCTGCAAGCTTGTATCCTGGAGGTGCCTTTGTTTCTATAATATTGTAATCGCCTGGTTCGATATTTGAGAATTTTGCCTTACCTTCCTGGTTTGTGGTAATTTCTGGACCACGGAAGAGCCTAAAGGTAGCACCTGGTTGTGGTACTCCATTTTCGTCAGTCTTTAAAAGAGTGAAAGAACCATACTTCTTGTCGATTTGTTGGTTACCCCTGTTTAGGATGTAGTATTCTCTTTCGATTGGCTTGTAGTAGTTGTAGTTTTCTAGGTATTTGAATTTTGTACCATAGATATTTGCTACAGTCTTTGGTAGGTCTTGGACTAGGGCAGGAGTTATCCTTGTCGCATTATTTTCCGACTGAACATCCCAGACCCTCACATTATTAATGGTAAATTCCCTTTTGTTCTGAGCATCTGCTGGTTTGTCGACTTTTTGTGTGGTTAGGAGATAACCAGGGTCAGTTTCATTTTTATTTGGGTCTACAGCCTTGATTTCTTGGTCTTGTACACTAGCACCTGTGTCTAGGGCCCACTCTTGGACAACTTTGAGGTCTTCGTTTTGGGAAATAGTCACACCTGCAAGGCTTTGGCTCTTACCACTTACACTTGAAGTCTTTTCGAAAACTGCAATTGTACCAGCTCTTTTATTTCCAGTAATGCCATCATTGTCAACGACCATTTCCCCATTGTCATTTAGTTTGTAGACATATGTGTCAAAGTTTGTGGTTTGTCCGTCAATCTTCCTATCCTTTGTTAATGGAAGGGAAGCTTCCTTATCTGGAGTACAAACCATATCAGTGATTGTCCACTTTGTAGTATTATTTGCTGTAAATTCACCTAGGACTGTGGTCCTGTTGTTCATACCCACTCTATTAGGAGTAGCGTCTTTGACCTTTCTTATAGGCCAACCATCTTCAATTAGGACTCTCTTTGCACCGTATTTATTTTTTTTGAGAAGGGCAACAGAAAGGTCAAACATGTATCTTTCTTGGATTTTGGTTGCCTTGGTGTAGAAGGTGTAGGTGATAGATTTCACACCAGGTCCTGGGGAGTGGTGTTTGGAGTCGACTATACCATTTTGTCCTTGTAGTTGGTCAGTTATTTCTTTGTCTTCTGGGTCTTTTCCATCTATTTTTATTTTTTCTATCTCGCCAAGACCAGATCCCTTGACTGTGGTGAAGTTGGCCCTGTAGCCTAATTCAGCTAGGTCTTTGTCTGATGATACCGTAAAGGTCCAGTTATAACCTTCAAGCTTACCATCCTTTACTACTGGGGTTTCATTCAATTTTGTATCTAGTCTGTAGTTTTCCTTATCTGGCTCGATTATTTGGTCTACATCTTTCCTGCCTGGCTCTATAATTGTACCAGCTGGGTCACCATTACTATCCACCCTTTGTGGTAGTAGGTTTTTTGGATTTGTAACTCCAAGGCCTGATACCTTATTAACCACAATAAATTCCCCATTATTATCAAGGGTAATATTGTCAGGATTATAGTCTACAGGGATGTCTAGTGGGATTTGTAAATTTTCATTAATCTGTTTTACAATTTTATAATTAATTGTATTTGTGGATAGGTTGTAAGTTGGTTTAGCAATTTCCACCCCTTTGTGGTAAATAGATTTAAGGCTGTTTGGGTCATTTACAGTTAACTTTTCATCTAGGTGGATATTGAAATATTGGCCAACTAGGATTGGCCCGTTTGCTATAGATGTTTCAAAACGGGTTAAGATATGAAATTGCTTATTTTCTAGGTTATTTCTTATATTTGGATCGACTGCAAAGATGTGTGGTCTAAAGTTTTCGTTCCCGTCTTTTTCCACAAGGGCCTTTATAGCATCGCCGTTGTCATCCATGAGTTTAGCTTGGTCGGCTTTTGAGAGTTTGTATTTTGTCTCAAAACTATTTAGGAGATTTTGAATATCTTCTAGGCTCTTACTTTCGTCTTTTAAGGCTTCCTTCAATTCCCTGTCTGCCTTTTGGATGTCTGTTTGACCTAGTAGGCTCTTTAGGCCTTCAAGGACGCCAGTTTTCTTTTCTCCTTCCTTGCTTGCTTCTTCTTTAAGTTTAGCAAGGTCATTTTCAAAGGCTTTTTCTGCCTTTTCTTTGATTTCTGCTTTTGATTCTGTTTTTAATTCTGTTTTTAATTCTTCCTTATCATCTGAATTTGCCAAATCTTTCTTGGTGTCTTGGCTTGTCTTTTGGTCTTCAGATTTTTCAGAATTTTTATCGATGACCTTTATTTCTTCTTCTGGATTTTCTTCAATCTTTTCTGGGTAGGCATAGGTGATTATTTCATCGTAGTTTATATTGGCTGCCTTGTTGGTTTGTTTGTTTATGCCAGATAAGATTTTTTCTAGGTAAAATCTTAGGTCAGTCTTTTCAATTTTTTTGTTAGTTGCAAGAGCCTTGGTGAAGTCCTTTAGGTCTTGGTCTGTTATCTTTTCTTCGTTGTAGGAGTCAAGATTTTTAGCAAGGTCTTCTATAGTTGTTTTTAAATCGTCTGTTAGCTTGCCTTCGCTTTCAAGCTTGGCTAGGAGACTTTCCTTGTTAAGGATGATAGGAGAAATGCTTGACTTTGTATTTTTTTCTACAACCTTGATTTCGTTGCCTGATGAATCTGTAGCCACAGCATTTAGACCAAGATCATTTCCTTTTTTCTCTTCTGCTTTATTGTCAGCAGTTTTCTTTTCTTCAGCTGTTTTGTCATCTACCCTTATTTCAGTAGAAGATTCTTTTGTTTTTGGCTCTTCTTCTTTTTTGTCTTGGTTGGTTGGGTTTTTGACTATGGCATCAGAGGTCTTTTCCTGATTTTCTACTAGTTCTGTTTTTTTATCTTCCGGAAGAGGGTCTTCTTCGGCGGATGATTTTTCTTCTTTATTTCCTTCTATATATATAGGGTTTTTTAACACGCTTTTATTTAAGGAATATTCCTTGACCTCGGTATTCTTTTTTGATACCTGGGTTTTTAGGGTGATTTTGGCTAGGTAGCCAGCTGGGATTTCGAATTTGATTTTTTTGTCAAAGTCGATTGCCTGTGAGAATTCCTTGTTAATTTCAAAACCCTTGTCTGTTAGCTCATAGTAGTCTAAAGCGATTTTTGTATCGGTTGTTTCCTGGTTTGAGTCTAAGTTTAAATCATAGGTAAATTCTTTATTATCTTTTTCACCATTTAATAGGTAGTCTGTCCAGGTGATTGTATCGTGACTTGCAAAAAGACCGCCGAAGATTCCTTCTTTTTTGAATTCTCCTCTAGCCTTGGTGATTTTTTCTTCTTTATTGACAATTTTTACCAAGTCTACTGTTTTGTTGTCTTCGATAGTTACGCCTTTTTCTGTCTTTAGGCTGTAGGCAAAAACATTTGCCTTTTTGTCATTTTCTTTGAGACCTAAAATTAGGTCGTAGGCTCTTTGGTCTTTGGCTTTGTTTACATCTGCGCTTAGCTTGTAGATTATTTCATTACTTGCCTTAGATGTAAGAACCAAGGCTTCGAGCTCTTTTTTGAAGTCCGGTTCGTTTTTTTCTGTATCTGTACTTGCTGATACGAGTTTTAGGTCATTTATGTTGGAATTAGGTGTCTTTGTAAGGCTTAATGAAAGCTTGGCCTCGCTATCTTGAGCCAATTTTTCTTTCCTTTTTACTTTGATGGTGTAGTCTATCTTTGTTAGGCTCTCATCAAGCTTGGATGTGATTTCTACCTGGTAGTCATCTAGGTCTTTTGTAAGCTTGGTTTCGTCTGTATTTTCTACCTTTGTAGGGTCTTCTTTGATTTTTTGTAGGCCCATAACTGACGAATCTTGATTGTAAAGCCTTACTTCAGATGTACTTGCAAAGGCAGATGGTGGTATAGACATAGCTAGGGCTACGATAGTGGCAAATACCTTTCTAGTTAGTAGACTAATTTTTCCTTTCATAATAACCTCCTTCCTCTCTAAGTTTTTTGTCTGTCTTGTCTGGAAACTTAATCTTAGCTATATTTACTTTTATCCAATATTTTCTCGTTTTCATTTTATATTCCTCAGATTTCATCTTGTTAATGTCAAATAGTTTTTTATGTATTTTGTCTTAGCTCTGTAAAGAAAATACAATTTTGATAATTATTCTTTACTATATAATATAACATTTTGACTTTTTTTACAAGAGCAAAAGCTCATATACGCTAAGTTCTACGCTTTATATCAAGCTAGATTGATTTATGTTTATTTCTCAATAAATATAAATTTGTCTTTGTTTCAGATTTGTTTTAATTATATTTGCATTTTTAGTTGATTTTTCTAAAATTTAAGTTGTAAGTTCGAATTAAATAAATAGGTAAAAAAAATATGTATGTATCCATAAAATCTCTTCCAGAAAAGTGCAAGAAGGGGGTTAGCACGCCGTGCTTAACCCCTCATGATTTTTTCACTCTATTTGTTGCTATTTTTTAGCCTTTGAAGGTATCTTACAAAAATTGGAGTATTTATCTCTTTTCTATCTTTATTTTTTGAGTCCACAACAATTATATTTTTGTTTGGATCTTTATCCTTAGCTTGGTCTTTGGCTTTTTTGTCGTCTTTTTCTGTTATGGTCACTGTATCGACCTTTTTGATTGCTGCATCCAATTTGTTTTGGAGGTCAGTTGAGAAAGATCTCTCGCTTTCTTTTGGAGAATCTTTGGTTAGGTCGTTAATTTTTGTTAGTGGAGTGAGCATACCAAGGTTTAGGACTGGTTTTGCTCCCTTAGGACTTGTTATAAGTGGGTCAGTGGTATTATCGATTAAGTTTATTTCATCTAATTCGATTAGCTTATTGTTTGCTTTTTTGCTGATATCTTCTGCTTCTTTAACAAGTTCTGCTATTTTTTTGTATTCTTCTTTGGCTTTTTCTGGATTTTCTTTTTCTAATTCTGCCAAGCTGTCTAGTTCATAATCTAAGAAAGCTTGTTGGATTAGTTCTTGAATCCTTTGAGTTTGGACAGTTAAGGCCTGTGCCAAACCTCTTATGTCTAAGTTTTCCTCGTCAATATTTGGTTCTAGTTGGAGGATAGATTTTTTCTGCTCTTCTACTAGTTTTAGTGCAGCTGCCCTATCTTGGCTTGGACCTTCTTCTTCTATGTCTTTAGCCTTGGCTAGGTTAGTTTTATCTATTAGACCCTCTAGTTTTTCGCTTTGTTTTTTAATAGCTTGTGAAAATCCTTTTATATCAAGGTTTTCTGGGTCTAGGTTAGGATACAATTTGCGTAGGGTATCCTTTTCTGCTTCTACTAGGTCTTTGGCGCTTTGGTTTTCTTCGCCTATTGTTGATGGTTTTTTTTGTTCTTTTCCTTGTTCGCTTTGGTCTTTTTCAGCGTCTTTAGAGGCTACAAATTTTTGAAAATCAGTAGTTTCAAATTTGCCCACCTCAATTTTTCCATCCTCAATTGGGTTCTTTTCGTCTGATTTTTCCCTAAGGTCAAATCTTACTAGAGAATTTGCTGGGATTATTTGTTTTTCTGGGTCTGTTACTTCTTCATTTTTCTTTTCTAGAGTGTTTGGATTTATGTAGGTAAGAACCAACTTGTAATCCTTGCCTAGGCTAGGGTCATAATTTAAGTAGGTAAGAAGTTTTTTCTCTTCGTTTGTATCATTTAGAAGATATTTAGTAAATGGAAGTTTTTCTAGAGGATTGTCCTTTTCTTCTTTAGTCTTTTCATAATCTCTTTTTATTTGATTATTGTAAAGTGCGTATGAATCAAGAACTTTGGTTACATTAGCATCAAATTTACCTAAAAATGACTTGCCCTCACAGCTTACTAGGTAATAAAGGGAATAGTCACCAGGATCTTCGCCTTCTGTGATTTTGACACTTGCTTGTACAACACCTGTATTAGCGAATTTAGTTTTTATTCTGAAACCAAACAAATCACTTCCTGATATGGTCTCAGCTACATTTGCCTTTTCTTGGTCACTTAATAAAGGCTTATCATCTGGAATCAATTGATTTATTTTTATATTTTTAACCTGGCTATTTTTTAAGGCAAAAACTGAAACTGTGTACTCTTTTTCCAAATGGTCACCAGTTATACCCAATGTATAGGTAAGGTAGGCACAATTCTTGCCTTCTTCCATTCCTGCTTTGAAGTCTACTACGCTAGGATTAACTTCAATTTCATCCTTATTAGTAACTTTAGTTTCATCCTTGGCTGCATCTTGTTCATTACCTTTTTGGGAACGGTAGTTTTTATTTTCTGTATCTTTATCTTTAGTTTGACTAGCAGAACTAGATTGGGACGCAGTACCAGTTTGGGGCGCAGTAATAGGTTGGACTGTTGCAGCCCTATCTTGACCTACTGTTGTATTTATTTCTTTATCATCTATTAATTTACTTGGTTGTTCAGTATTTTTAGTATCTATTTGGTCTAACGATTTTTGTTCTGTAGCGCTAGCATTTAGTGGAAGAGCTAGGGCTAAAGCTAGGGAAAGGATTCCAAATCCGACTTTATTTCTTCTATTTTTCATAATTTCCTCCGTATACCTATATTTTATCACATTTCAATTTATTTACAATAACTATTTTAAGTATATTATACATAAATGATTAATTCTAAAAAAATTCTAAGTTGTTACAAGTATTTGCCAGCTTCTCTTGCAGAGAGCCTTGATAAACGATTAGTCTCTTGACTTAAAAAAATTTTCACCCAAGCTGGATTTGTTTTGGCATATTCTCTTAAAGCCCAGCCTATGGCCTTGTCTATAAAAAACTTTTCGTCCTTGTCCTTGGCTGGGATATCGAGGTTGGCCCTTATTATTTTTGCCAAAAGGTCGGTGTCAGTTTCATTTTTAAATCTTCTTTGGTGGCCAATGGCAATTCGTCTGAGCCAAAAGTTGTCATTTACAGCAAGGTCTAGGATTTTTTCCTCAAAACCCTCCTTACCAGAAAGCCCACCAATGACCCCGTCGATATTGTCTATAGTATCCCACCAGGGTCTTATTTGGGCAAGACCAACAAGACTGTCAAAATCAGCTATAGTCAACAAGTATCTTTGATTTTTTAAGATATCCATACCCAGGTAATTTAGCTCCCTGAAATTGTGGGAGAAAAGGTCTGTCAAAAGTTGCCAATTGATGGATTTTGCCTTTTTTTCATCGCTTAGAAAGGGTTTTGAAAGCTCTTTCCTTTCGCCAGCACCTATGCCATAAAAATCAAATTTATTCCTCATATAGGCCGACATTTTTTCTGCCCTAGTAGGATTAGAATGACTTTTAAAAATATTTTCAATTTCTGTTATTTCAAACATTGCTAAAAATTTTCTAGCCTGATATAGCCGGTCGGACCATAAATCGCCCAGTTAGTTGACCTTAAGAGATCGGCACCAAAAACTACTTGGATATCTGTATCTTCTATGGCTGGCTCTATTTGAGGTGAACTTAGACTTACTTCCTTGTTGTCGTTGGTGAAGGTAAAACGGCTTAGATTTGTTATATCTTCAAGGGATTCGCCAAGCATTTCCAAAGTTTTCCTTACTTCTTCATCTGAGTCGATAGCCTCTTTGGCAAGACTTGGTGAAATTATAGTAAGGGGTCTTGATGTGTCGATGGCAGCCTTTATAATCCTACCATTAAAGCCAATATTTATGATTGGTTGGTTGGTTTTTTCCCTATTAGGCTCCATAAAATCGGAAGTTTGGACTTCAAAACGTCCCTCTTGTGGGTTTGCCCTCCAGGCAAATTGGGAAATCACATTCCAACCTAGGACCATATCGCAATCGTTGGTATTACCAAAAGGGTCAGTTCCAAGGTCAAAGGCAGTATCTTTGGCAACTAGGACTGGCACCTTGGATAATTTTAGGCCACCTATTAACAATTCGCCAAGAATAGCCCTCTTGTATGTTTTCTTTTCATCTATGTAGTCTGTATCTAATAATTTTATATCAAGGTCTTTGGCAATAGATTCCTTGACCATGGTGTTGCCCCTAGTGTTAAACATAGCAATAAGCTTCACCCCATTTGAAGCAAGGCCTAGGTAAATATAGTTAAAAAATGTATTGTCAGTAACTGGAACTAAAGAAAAATCCATAAAAACTCCTTTTTTTCTTTTTATTTATAATATTATACCATAATATGAGTGAAATAAATGGTATAGAAAAAGTAGATGAATTTATGTCTTCTTCATCTACTATTTCTACAGTCTAAATCCTGCTTTTCTAGGATTTTTTTATTATATATTTAATTCTTTTTTTAGGCCTTCTTGCAAAACATATGAAAAGTTTATATCTTTCTCTCTGGCCATTATATCTAGCCATTGAGGTATAGTTAAAGTTTTCTTTATTGATTTATTGTTAATAGCTTTTCTGACTGTAGGCATCCATACGCTTATTAAGACAGTTTTTTGGTTTTCACCTACATCAATATATTTTAAATTGGTTGGCTCTGGGATTTTTTCATTCTCTTCTTCTAATTCTACCATCCACAATCCTAAGACATCTTCTGCCATGTATAGTGCTTCTTCATCTGTATCTGCACATGATAGACAACCTGGCAAATCAGGAAATTCTATACTAATTCCGTCTTCATCATAATAAAAAATAGCTGGATATACATATTTATCTTTCATATCATTTCTCCTTTGAGTAAAGAACCTAGGGGTTATAATTTAACCCCTGTTTGTTTTTCGATACTTTTTAAAGTTCTGATCGGATAGGAATCTCTCGGACTAGGCACTGTTACCTTTCCTAATTCTGGCTTAGCAGGATTTGATAAAAACTTGTGGCTCCCCCTCTGAATTCCAGTTTCTACCCAACCATGTTTTTTAAGTATCTTCAAAAGTTCTTTCGAGTTATAACTCTTCATAAGAAGCGTCCTCCTTACGTAATCAATATACGTGTTTTAATACGTGTTATCAAGCACTTAGGAAATATTTCAATGAAAAATTTACACGTAAAAACGGCAGAATCAACTACCATTCAGAAGTTATTTTTAATTACAGGTTATTTTACTAGGGCAAAATAAGCAAATACTACCACAGCAAGGATTATCCTGTAAACCCCAAATGGAATGAAATCGTGTTTTTTGACGTAGGCTAGGAATTTTTTGATTACTACGAAGGCTACTATGAAGGATAGTACCATGCCTATTAGGATTAGGCACCATTGGTTTCCTGAAAAACCTCCTAGGTTTTTTACTAATTTTATTAAGGT
>NZ_CAUPFR010000014.1:0-24760 GCF_963510575.1 uncultured Anaerococcus sp.
CCCCAAGATGAGGCAGATTTTAGTTGGTTAAGACCCGCATCAATCCTAATTATAGCCAGATCTGCGGCTTCTTTTGCTTCTTTTAATTCTTTTAACCTATCCATAATCGCTCCTTTCTCTCATTATATTTTAAGAAGACTTATTTGCAATAAAGTAATTTATTAAAGTGGCTATGTTGAAAAATAAGTGTTTATAAATCATAAGCTAGGGTATATTAACTAATGTAGACTATTAATATAAATGGAGGAATAATATGAAACTAACAGAAACAATTCAAACTGCAGATTGGAAAGCTGAAAAACACGTTCCAGTAATCCACGTTACCAAAGAAGACGGCCTAGTTCATATCAAGGCTAACGTTGGTGAAGAAGTTGCTCACCCAAACACATTTGAACACCACATCGCATGGATTAAAGTTTTCTTTAAACCAGAAGGAGCAAAATTCCCAATTGAAGTTGGTTCTTATGAATTTAAGGCTCATGGCGAATCAGAAATCTTCACCCAACCATGTGTAGAAGCTAGAGTTAAAACTGACAAGGGTGGCGAAGTTTACGCACTTGCTTATTGCAACATCCACGGTCTTTGGGAAAACTCAGCAGAAATCTAGGACAAATAAAAAGCAAGGTTTTGCCTTGCTTTTTGCTTGCCCATTTTTTATTAAAAATCTTTACATTTTCAATTTCCAAATCATTTAATAGATACTTTCCACTTTAAAATCCCAAATTTTTCCACTTTATAATTGGATTTTATACCAGGAGATAAAATTAAAGAGCCTTTATAATATCGTCAATTATCCCAACTGCTACTTTTGATGCACGTTCGAAATTCTCATAAAACTCTGCTCCACCCTCTGTAAGGGCATCTGAAACTGCCTTAATCATAAGAAAGTCCGCTCCGTATAAGTGGCAAGAAAGTGCAATTGCTGCTCCTTCCATGTCGACAATATCACAGTTCCATTCCTTAGCTAACTTAGTTTTTGCATCAAGGCCTGCTATAAATTTATCACCTGAAGCTAGCCTTACTTTTTCCAAATCTGGGTCAATTTTCATTGCCAAATCTACAAGCTTGCCTGTAGTTTTCATGGCAACATCATCAAAAATCTCGTATTGGCCTTTTGCAACGTCATCTACATCAGATGTGTCCCATTCGTAATGGCAGACACTTTCCACAACAGTAAGCTCCTCTACCTTACGATCATTTAAAGCGCCCACAACCCCATAATTTATAATTGTCCCGCACTTATAAAAATCAAGCAAAAGGGTCATGGCAATAGCTGCACGAATCTGCCCTGCACTTGAAGGACAAACAAAAACGTCCTTGCCATGGATATGGTATTTCAAAACCTCAAAACTCCCATGCTTGTATCTTTCGATTGGTTCTTTGTAGATATTATAAAAAGCATCAAACTCTACTGCTACTAAAATTCCTATATTCATCTAATCACCTCTAAATAATTATATGATTTCTTGTTCAAATTTCCAAAGCCTCCAAAAATCGTCTATAGACTTTAACCAGCAAAGTCTAATCCAATTTACCCAAAAAACTTATTTTTAATTCTTATTTAATTCCCAATAATTTTTCTACTTCTTTTTTATCTACATCATCGATTTTTTTAACAGGCCAAGACGGGTCATCTTCCCTATCTATCAAAACAGTCCTAATGCCTTCGGCAACTGAACCTGTTTTTATACCATGGTTTATAATTTTTAAGTCCAGGTCAATAGTTTCTTCCCTACTTAGGTTTTTGCCATGAAAATATTTAGCAAATTGAACTTCTGTCATGAAAGGGTCTCTGGCTTTCAAAATCGCAAGTTTTTCCTTAGCAAAATCATCATCTTGGTTTGCTTCCAGAATCTTTACGATTTCTTCCAGGCTTTCCTTGGCGAAATATTTCTCGATTTTTTCCATATTTTTTGTATTTTCACTTAGCTCTGGTTTTTTATTGTAGGTTTCTATTGATTTTTTAAAATCCCCTATAAAATCATTCCTGTCTGTGTCAATAGTAAAGAGCTTTTCAAGTATTTTTGGATAATCACTAGAATCAATCAAAATATGGGCCAGACCTAACTTAAGCAAATCATCCGGGAAAAGTCTTGCTCCAGTAAGACCAACAAGCTGGCCAAGGGCTTGAGGGATTTTTGAAATATAATAACCCACAGACACGTCCGGCACAAAGCCAAGGCTGGTTTCAGGCATAGCCCAATTTACAGTTTCATCTGCAATTATAAGGTCAGAATGGATGGTAAGGCCAATTCCCCCACCCATGGTTACCCCAAACCAATGAGCGATTGTTGGCTTTGGGTAGGTCATTATATACTTATTAAGGTCAAATTCTTTTTTAAAAAATTCATCCTTATTTTTTTCGTCTTCATTTAATAGATAATTTTTGTAAATTTCCTTCAAATCTCCCCCAGCGCAAAAACCTCTCTCAGCCTTTGAATCAAACAAAACTGCCCTTACATCAGGATTTTTTTCAAAATCCCTTAGAGCTTTTTCAATTTCATCTATCATCTGAGAATTAAGGGCATTTATGGCTTGGGGTCTGTCAAGATAAATTATTCCTATCTTGTTTTTTATTTCACTTTGTATCATATATCCTCCTAGGTATTCTATCCTATTAATAATAATTTTAATCCTACTTATATATACCTCTTAGGGGAGAAAGTTAAACAAAATTTATCAATCTTTACAAAACCTGTCTCCAACAGCCTTAATCTTTATTATTTTTTTGGTTAAAACCTGGTATATAACTGACTTTGGCTAATAATTATTATAAGAACTTTTAATTTCTGATAGAAAATAGGCTCCCAGTTCGAATATATAGGTGAAGGAGAGATTATGAATGAAAAAAAGATTATAAAGGGGATAAGAAATAGGGATGAAAAAGCACTTAGGGTCTTCATCGACACCTACGGCCCAGTTATGAAGGCATCAATCTACAAGGTCCTTACCTTCAACGAAGACATCAGGATGGAGGTCCTAAACGATAGCGTCCTCGCTGTTTGGGACAATATAGACTCCTTTGATCCAGCTAGGTCTTCTTTTAAAAACCGGTGCGCAGGTGTGGCCAGATACAAGGCCATAGATGCCCTAAGAAAGGAGATCAGACACAAGAGTGTAGATTTGGACGAAGTTTCTCCTTACTTATCAACTGATGATGACATAAGTATTGACGAAACAGAAGAAGTTTTGAAGGTCCTTGACGAAAAAGACCGAGGAATTTTTAGGAAATTATTTATTGAAGGCTATTCTTACGATGACCTGGCCAAGGTCTATGACATTTCAAAGGCAGGGCTTTATAACAGGGTAGCCAGGGGTAAGAAAAAAATCAAGGAGGAAATACAAAATGAAAAATGTTTATGATAAGATAAATGACCTAGACTTTGAAACTGACGAATTTGAATTAAATGATATAGAAAAGGAGAGATTATATATGACAGCAAAAACTTATAAGAAAAAATCAAATAAAAAATACATGGCAGTAGCAGCAGCCCTCTTACTTGCTCTAGGACTTACAGTTCCTCCTGTAAGAGCAGAAGTTTCTAAGGCCTTTACAGACCTTAAAGTCTCTATGATGGAAACAATAGGAGCAAGTCCTGAATCATACAAGTACGTAACAGAACTTCATAAACCAATACAAATAGGCGATGAATCAATTGTGCTCGAAAATCTTGTAATCGAAGATGACAAGGTCTACTCAACTATCCTACAAGACCCAAAGGGAAGAAGCCTTGAAGAAGATATTTCTAATAACACAAATATCTACAAAGTAGTAATGAATGGTGAAACCTACAAGGCTTTAGGTTCAAGTGGATCAAAAGGAATGTCAGATGACGGCAAGGCCTTTGTTTCTGAATCTATGACAACATTCGACAAGACTTTCCCAGAACTAAATCAGGCAGATATTGACCTTTATATTGCAAACGGCACTTCAAATGAAATTGTATCAATCAAAGCAAGCTCAAATATAGTAAATAAAGACAATAAAGTATTAGCAGAAAATTATAAACTTGAAAATGGGGCAAAAATTAAGTTAATGAAAATAAACCCAATCACCATGACAGCGGTACTCGAAGGTTTAGATAAGGACTACACTTATGAACTTAATGGCGTAGATAAGGACGGCAAGAAAATCGAACTTGACTTAAGAACAGTTGATGATGGCGTATCCACCTTCATTTATAACAAAGACTTCTCAGACCTAAGCCTAGATGAAATCAAAGACGGCAGAGAAATCACCTTCACCCTATCAAGATCAAAAATAAATGAAAATTCAGGCAGACTAACAGACGGAAATTACGAAAAAATCGCAGAATTTACTCTTTCAGCAAAATAAGTAATTTAAAAGTAGGTGAGAAAATCACCTACTTTTTTAGTAAGCATCTTCTATCATCTTGTATGATTCATAGAACATAAAGGCTGATGCTAAGCCTACAAGGACTATAAATTTTACATCAAGGCTTATAGTCAAATTTATGGCTAAGATATTTAAAAATCCCGCAATATAATACCTATAAGTATCCTTTTTAGGCAGGTCGCCCAGATAGGTTCCGAGCTTTTTATCAACTCTGATTCCAAGATAATTCTGATATAGTAAAAATATAAGTCCCCAAGCCAAAAAAATCGCAAAGAAATACCAGATTTCATAGACTTTCATGGTATAAACCGACAAAATAATCAAAATCCACATTCCTATTAAAAATCCTAAATAAATTCGCTTTTCCTTATTAGAAAGATTTCTAGCCATATTATCCCCTTTCCTTTTTATATTTATACCCAGTCTCCCTCCTTCAAACAAAAAAAAGAAGGCAAAAGCCTTCTCTTGTAAAAAATTTTTAATATGATAGGTCCCTTCTTTATGGGATTTCTCTTCCCTGCGGTCATAGCAATGACGGACAGAGGAATGTTTTTTTAACCTAAAATCGCTTTGCCTTTAAGCATTTATTATAACTTCAACCTGCTCTTCCAAAACGTCCTTATTGTGTTTGGTCTCTGAAGAATAGGCGAAGATTAGGCCCTCGTCTTCTATTTGAAGTTTCTTTTTGATTTGATTTATGTGCTTTTGGATTTGGCCCTTGGAAATTTTGTCAAACTTGGTTGCTATTACAAAACCCATATAGCCAGAATCTATAATCCACTCATACATTTGCTTATCTAGGGCTGTTGGCGCGGGGCGGATGTCTACTATAAGAAACACTTCCTTGAGGTTTTCCCTATCGTGGAGGTATTCATTGATTAGCTTATCCCATTTGGCCTTTTCGGCCTTGGATACTTTGGCAAAGCCGTAACCAGGTAGGTCCACAAGCCTAAATGAGTCATTTACCCTATAAAAATTTATAGTCCTGGTCTTGCCTGGTTTAGAAGATGTCCTTGCGATAGCCTTCCTATTTGAAAATGAATTTATAAAGGAAGACTTACCGACATTGGACCTACCTACAAAGGCGATTTCAGAAAGATTATCTTTTGGCCATTGGGCCTTAAAACCTGCCACCTGTTCGAGTTCTATATTTTTGATTTTCATATAAGGGCCCTTTCGATTACTTCTGACACGTTTGTTACAGGGATGAAATTAATCTTATCCCTGATTTCCTTGTCTATGTCTTCTGTATCTCTCTCGTTATCCTTTGGAATTATCACGTTTTTGATTCCGTAGGCGTAGGCTGCGAGGGCCTTTTCCTTAAGGCCACCGATGGCTAGGACGTCGCCAGTAATAGTGACTTCACCTGTCATGGCAAGATTATTTTTGACCTTCCTGCCTGTAAGGGCTGAGGCAATGGCTGTTGTCATGGTAATACCTGCAGAAGGCCCGTCTTTTGGAGTTGCACCTTCTGGAACGTGAACGTGGATGTCTTTATCTTCGTAGAACTTGCCCTTAATTCCAAGTTTATCAGCATTTGATCTGATATATACAAGGGCTGCCTGGCCTGATTCCTTCATTACATCGCCAAGAGAGCCTGTAAATTCAACATTACCCTTACCTTCCATGACGTTGGCCTCAACTGTAAGCATAGTTCCTCCAACAGAAGTCCATGCTAAGCCATTTACAACGCCAATTTTTTCTTCTTTTGAGATGTGATCGTCTATAAATTTCTCACGGCCTAAAAATCTGGTGTAGTTTTGCATGGTAACTCTAACAGTCTTTTTGCCTTCAAGGATTTCCTTGACAGAACGTCTGCAAATCTTGCCAATTAACCTTTCAAGCTCCCTCACACCTGCTTCTCTGGTATAAGCCTTGATAACTCTTTCTATAACCTTATCCGAAATAGAAAATTCTTCTTCTTTAAGGCCCGTATTTTCCATTTGTTTTTTGACCAAATATTGCTTGGCAATATTCAATTTCTCACTTGGGGTGTAGCCTGATAATTCAATCACTTCTAGCCTATCAAAAAGGGCGTCCGGAATTTGATTGATATCGTTAGCTGTTGTTAGGAAAAATACATCTGAAAGGTCAAATGGTATATCCAAGTAACGGTCGATAAATTTATCATTTTGCTCTGGGTCAAGAACTTCAAGCAATGCGCTTGATGGGTCTCCCCTAAAGTCAGACCCTAATTTGTCAATCTCATCTAAAAGAAAAACTGGATTCTTAACTCCAATGCGGTTGATGTTGGCAATTACCCTTCCTGCCATGGCGCCAACATAGGTTCTCCTATGTCCTCTGATTTCTGATTCATCAGTCACCCCACCTAATCTCATAGAAACAAATTCACGGTTTAGGGCACGGGCGACAGACTTAGCAATAGAAGTCTTTCCCACTCCTGGAGGGCCAACCAAACAAATTATAGACCCCTTTACAGATTTATTTTTAATCTTAACTGCAATTGACTCTAGGATTCTTTCCTTGACATCTTTTAGACCGTAGTGGTCTTGGTCCAAAATTTCTGTTGCCCTTTTGATATCAAGGCTTTCCTTAGATTTTTTGTTCCAAGGTAGGCCCACCACAAAATCAAGATATGACGAAATTACGCCGTAGTCAGGACTCATTTCTGGTATTAAATCTAGCCTATCAAGATCTTTTTCAAGCGACTTTCTCGCCTGTTTATCAAACTTAATCTTTTTTATCTTTGCCCTTAACTCGTCAACTTCATTTTCAGCCTGGCCAGTAGTTGAAGCAAGTTCCTTCTTTAGGACATCCATTTTTTCCCTAAGGTAGTATTCCTTTTGGGATTGGTTTATATTTTCAGAAACAGTTCTCTCAATCTCTTCGCCAAGATTTTTTAATTCGATTTCCTTATTTATTATCCTGTGAACCAGCTCCATCCTCTCTTTTGCGTCAAAAGTCGAAAGGATTTCATAATATTCCTTTGGAGCAAGGTCAAGATGGTAGGTGATTAGGTCAACCAACCTATGATAATTTTCAAGCTCAGTCATACCATAGGCGATTTCATCAGGAATGTCATCGTTAATCACGGCAAAATCCCTAAAATCACTTACTAAAAGTTTGCGAAGAGCTTCTAGGGTGTCTGTTTTTTCTTCGTTTTCTTCTATATATTCGTACTTTTCAATATCGCACCTTAGGAAACCCTCAGCAACATGGAGATTTTTTAATTTACCAAGGCCTGTTGCCTGGACAAAAACCCTCACATCCCCATTTGGCAATGGAAAAGTTTCCTTAATTTCAGCTACTATGCCGACCTCTTGAAGGCCTTCCTTCTTTGGATTGTCATCAAAAATATCAAGCTGATTTACCAAAAACAACTCTTCGTTATTAAGTTTTGCATTTTCAACAGCATTTTTGGATATAGATCTTGATGAGTCAAAGTTGAGCATAGTAGTAGGCATAACCCAATATCCTCTGAGGGGAATTAGGGGGAGATTTACTTCACTTATTTTATAAACTTCTTTCATATTTGCCTCTCTTAGTTATAAAAAGGGAAATGACAAGCATTCCCCCTTTGTATCTTTATTTCTTTTTGTATTCTAGTTTACTATGGTCATCGATAGATTCTTTAGTTACAATTACTTCTTTAATTTCATCCCTGGATGGAATTTCATACATCACATCCAAAAGAAGATTTTCAATAATTGTCCTAAGCCCTCTGGCACCTGTCTTTTGGTCATAGGCTTTTTTCGCAATCTCTGCAATTGCATCGTCATTGAAAGTAAGCTTTACCTTATCAAGGTCAAAAAGCTTTTGATATTGCTTGATTAGGGAGTTTTTTGGCTCCTTTAAAATCCTTACAAGAGCTTCTTCGTCAAGGGCATCAAGGCTAACAATGATTGGAACCCTACCAATAAATTCTGGTATCAAACCAAACTTTAACAAATCTTCGGTATTTACCAGGCTTAGGTCTGTCTTTTCTCTTTTTGATATATCTGCCCCAAAGCCGATGGTCTTATCGACTTGTCTTTGGTTAATAATATCTCCTATGCCTTCAAAGGCCCCACCTAGGATAAAGAGAATATTGGTGGTATCTACCCTGATATATTCTTGGGATGGATGCTTCCTGCCACCTTGAGGTGGAACATTGGCCTCAGTTCCCTCTATTAATTTAAGAAGGGCCTGTTGAACGCCTTCCCCACTTACATCACGGGTTATAGAAGGATTTTCACTCTTTCTGGTAATCTTATCTATCTCGTCAACATAGATTATACCAAGTTCTGCTGCTTCTATATCATAGTCAGCTGCTTGGACTAATTTCAAGATAATATTTTCTACATCCTCACCCACATAACCTGCTTCGGTAAGGCTTGTAGCATCTGCAATGGCAAATGGAACATTAAGCTTTCTGGCAAGGGTTTGAGCAAGAAGAGTCTTACCTGATCCTGTAGGTCCAAGCATTAAAATATTTGATTTTTGTAATTCAACTTCCGAATCTTCTTCATTGCTGGTAATTCTTTTGTAGTGGTTATAGACAGCTACTGATAGGGTTTTTTTAGCATCTTCTTGACCAATTACATAAGAATCAAGATAGGCCTTTATATCCTTTGGTTTTGACAATTCAAAATCAAAGTCAAACCCACTATCAGCACCCTTATCATCTTTGATAATCTCAGAGCAAAGCTCAACGCATTCGTTGCAAATATAGCCATTTGCTCCTGCTATTATCCTCTTTACCTGGCTTGCATCCTTGCCACAAAAAGAACATCTTACCGTACTTTTTTCCTTATCAGCCATTTTACTTATTACTTTCTATTACTTTATCAATTAGGCCGTATTTTAAGGCCTCTTCTGCTGTCATCGCAAAGTCCCTATCTGTATCTTTTTCTATAGTAGCCAAGTCCTTGCCAGTGTTTTCTGATAAAATCCTATTAAGGTTAGCCTTTATTTTTAGGATTTGCTCGGCTTGGATAACTATATCTGAAGCTTGACCTTGGGCACCGCCTGATGGTTGGTGGATCATTATATTGGAGTTTGGTAGGGAAAATCTCTTACCTTTTGCTCCAGAAGATAATAATACAGCTCCCATTGATGCTGCCTGACCAATACAAATTGTGGATACATCAGGTTTTATATAATTCATTGTGTCATAGATGGCAAGACCACTTGTAACAACTCCTCCTGGGGAATTGATATAAAAATGTATATCCTTATTTGGGTCTTCGCTTTCTAGGAAAAGAAGTTGGGCGATTATTATATCGCTCACTTCATCACGAACTTCACCAGATAGGAAGATTATCCTATCCTTAAGAAGTCTTGAATATATATCATAGGCTCTTTCGCCCCTATTGGTTTGTTCGATAACAGTTGGTACTAAATAATTTTTAGCTAACACTATGTCTCCTTTCTGGGAAAAATCCCTTGGAAACTGCTATTGCGTTTAGTCTTCTTATTTCTCTTCTTTAGAATTTTCTTCTACAAATTTGTGGTATTCTTCATGAGGAAGAGCTTTTGCCTTTGAAGCTAGAAGTTCTACAGCTTTTCTTCTCTTTATGTTTTCTACAAGAGTATCATCTGATACGTTCTTAGCGAAGATTTCTTTGAATTTTTCAAGGTCTTCTACTCCGTAGTTTTTAGCAGTTTCTTGTAGTTCTTTTTCTTTTTCTTCATCAGTTACTTCGATATTTTCTTTTAAAACCACTTCATCAATTACAAGGTTTGCCTTAACTCTTGCTTCAGCTTGAGCCTTGTATTGACCACGAATTTGAGCCATATCCATCTTAGTTAGTTCAATGTATTGGCTTAAGGTTAGACCCATTTGTTGAAGTCTTTGGTCTAGGTTTTGCATTTCAAAGTCGATTTCTCTGTTAACCATGCTAGCTGGAGCACTTACTTCAGATTTTTCAACTAAGGCTGATACAGCTTGGTTTTCTCTAGCATTTTGAGCATAAGCTTTTTTGTCTTCTGCTAATTTTTCTTTTAATGAATTTTTTAGCTCATCAAGTGTGTCAAATTCTGAAATATCTTTTGCAAATTCATCGTCAAGTTCTGGAAGTTGTTTTTCTGTGATAGAATTAATTTCAACAACAAATTTAGCGTCTTTACCTTGGAATTCTTTTGCTTGGTAATCTTCTGGGAAGGTTACATTTACGTCAAATTTATCGCCTACATTGTGGCCGATTATTTGATCTTCAAAGCCATTGATGAAGGTATTTGAACCGATTACAAGGTCATATTTTTCTGCCTTGCCACCTTCAAATCTTTCACCATCAAGGTAACCGTCAAAGTCAATATTTACCTTGTCGTCTTTTTGTACTGGTCTGTCTGTGATTTCAACAAGTCTTGCATTTTCTTCAAGTTGTCTATCAAGTTCTGCCTTGATATCTTCGTCAGTTACTTCGCTAGAAACTTCTTCAATTACAAGGTCATTGTAATCGCCAAGAACTGGGTGTGGTTTGGTTTCTACTTCTACTTTGAAAGTAATATCCTTGCCTACTTCGATATCATCAAGGTCAACAGATGGTTGGTCGATTACTTCAAGACCTAATTCTTCTACTGCCTTTTCATATGGTTCTGGAAATACTATTTGGATAGCATCATCATAGAAGATTTCTGGACCGTACATTTTTTCAAGAACTCTCCTTGGAACGTGTCCTGGTCTGAAACCATCGATTCTATATCTCTTTTTATTTCTCTTATATACTGTGTCAGTTGCCTTCTTAAAGTCATCGTAAGCAACGTTAAATTCAAACTTTGCTATATTGTTTTCATGTGATTTTAATTCTGTCATTTCATCCTCCGTGTACTTTTCTACTCATTGAAATAATATACTACTCATAAGTCTTCATATCAAGCTTTCGCCCTATATTCCTAGCCATAGCTAGTAAAGTTTCTCTATTGTTTGTTAAATTTTCTTCAAATACTGCTCTCTCGATTTCTTTTAAAACTTCACCGATTATTGGGCCCTGCTTAAAACCAAGTTTTTTTAAATCTCTACCATCAATAGCTAGGTCTTTTCTAGATAAAACTGGCTTGGTTTCTAAAATCTTCCTTAAAAAACTTCGCCCATTTTCAATATTGGAAATATCCCTATGAACTGTTGCCAAAATATCTGCTTCTTGTAGGTCAAATAACCTGCTTAAATTTTCTTGGCCAAGCTTTCTCAGTAGCCTTGCCACAGATTTTTCTGTGTAAGTATTAGACGAGTCCATGTGGCGGGCGATTAATATATCAACATCTTCGATAAGATTATTTGGATATTTTAAATATTTTAATCTTTCTTTAGCAAAATCTTGCGAAATCTTTTGGTGACCAAAAAACCTTCCATGCCCATCTTCATCTAGGAAAAAAGTGGCAGGTTTTCCCGTGTCATGGAAAAGAGCAGCCAGTCTTGTTGTTAAATCTGCTGGAGTTCCTTCCAAAACCTTAAGACTGTGGTCAAAGCAATCTAAATAATGGTGGGGCGAATGTTGGTCAAAACCAACCATGGCCTTTACTTCAGGTAAAATTTCTCCCAAGAGTTTTGTTTCATCCAAAAGCCTAATCCCCCTGGCTGGATTATCCCCCAAAAGGATTTTATTTAGCTCCATAGCTTGCCTTTCAACGGAGATATAGGTTAGGTTTTTAAGATTGTCTCTTATCGCCTTTTGCAAATTGTTTTCTATATCAAAACCTAAATTTGCAGCAAATCTCACTGCTCTCAAGGCTCTTAGGTAATCTTCATTTATCCTGTCTATTGGATTACCAACAGCCCTTATAATTTTTTTCTTTATGTCAGCTTCTCCACCAAAAGGGTCAATCAATTCTCCCTTCCTAAGGGCCATGGCATTTATAGTGAAATCTCTCCTCTTAAGGTCTTCTTCGATTGTATCAGAAAATGACACAGCTTCAGGCCTTCTCTTATCTTTGTAGGATAGGTCCGTCCTAAAGGTAGTAAGCTCATATTCATCCTTATCCGCTATAATTTTTATGGTTCCAAAACTTTTTCCAACATCAATACTCTTACAGTCCTTAAAAACTTCTTTTATCTCGTTAGGATGGGCCCTCGTTGCTATGTCAATATCAGAACAACGCTTGCCCATAAGCTTATCCCTGACAAATCCTCCTACCAAATAGGATTTAAAACCATTTTTTTCAAGCCTTGCTAAAACTTCTTCCTTAGTCAGTTCCATTTTCATCCTTATTAGCAACAGGAATTCTTTGAATTTCTATTTTGTAAGTTACAGTGTCATCTCCATCGTAAACTTCAACACCTTCTGGCAAATCAAGCTTAATTTCACCTGACTTTGAAGATCTAATGTAACCGGCAATTAGGGTTTTAGTTGAAATCTCATCTATATCTCTAATTATTTGACCAGGTCCCTTTATAACTATTGTGTCAGGAGATACTGCTCGTAGGGTCTCTATATAGCCATTAGCCACATCTCCCCTCACCTTAAAATTGACCTTAACTTTTTTGGTTTCATAAACAATAAAGGAAAGATTTACATCCTTGCTATCCAAATCTGCTCCCTCAACAATTTGTCCTTTCTTATCCAAGACCTTAATGGCAACATTGTGAATTTTTCCATCCAAGTATTCTGCATCGTCAATATGGGCTTCAACCCTGTCCACTTGGTTGATAACAGACTCTGGCCCCTTAATCTTAATTACCTTTGGATTTTGCTCATTAACTTCAACAATCTTGCCATCCTTAAGCTTATCATCTATGACAATATTCACAGGAATAGATTTTTCTAGGATTCTTTGAATATTCAAATTAATCTTAGCCGGATCAACATTATCGAGATAAATTCCAGAAGGTGTATCCACCTTCACATCCAAGGAATTAATCCCCTCGCTAGCGGCCATAACATTTATAGAAGCCTGGATATCATCAGCTTTTAAACTAACGATATTATCCCTAGAACCAGTCAGCCTTACATTTACAGAAGAAATATCATCCTTACTTACAATAGTGTAGCCCCTATCCTCTAACTTATCCTGGTTTTGGATGATAATCGGCACATTCCTAAAAGTCCTATTAGTAGAAGGATTTGTCGAAGTAGTAACATAAGTCCACATAAAAATCGCAACAACTATAGACAAGATGAGAAGTTGTTTATCACTTGTAGCATTATATTTTTTTAATCTATCTAAAATCTTATTCATCTTCTCCCCTCTTTTCTGACATTTCATTCCTCAACCTAATCCTCAAAGAATCTTCATCAAAATACCTATTGATTACTCCATTTTCAGCTATAGAGATATTTCCAGTCTCTTCTGAAACAATAATTACAACAGCATCCGACCTCTCAGAAATACCTATAGCAGCCCTATGCCTAGTACCAAGTTCCTTAGAAATAGTATTTGAAGTAGAAAGAGGAAGATAGCAGGCAGCTGCAGTAATAGTATTTTCCCTAATAATAACCGCCCCATCATGGAGAGGAGTATTTGGAATAAAAATATTAATCAAAAGCTCGCTAGAAATATCAGCATTAAGCATAGTTCCAGATTCTATAATATCAGATAAACCAACCTGTCTTTCAAGCACAACCAAAGCCCCGATTTTTTGCCTAGAAAGAGAACTCATAGCAAGAACAAGTTCATTAATAGAATCCTCATCTTTCTTATTCTTATCAGTAGAAAAGATAGACCTGCCCCTACCAATCCTTTCAAGACCAGTCCTAAGCTCAGGCTGAAAGACAACGATAATAAAAACAAGAGAAACGGTCAAAAATTGGTTCATAACCCAAGAAACCGTATTCAAATTCAAAATATCTGCAATGGAGGCAAAGATTAGGACAAAAATAAGCCCCTTCAAAACCTGCTCAGCCCTAGTATTCCTAAGGATTGAGAAAAGTTTATAAACAACATAGGCAATCATTGTAATATCAATAATATCCGTAACCCTAATAAGCATAAGGCTTGTAATAAAATTATTCAAAAAATTCATAATAAGTCCCTTCAATAGATTTGTGTTTATATTTATATAGTACTGTTTCTTCAAATTTTTTACACTAGAAATATTAAATTGAAACTTAAAGTGATGTAGTTGTATATGTAAATCTGTTTTGCTCATTATATATTTCTCATTTTACCTATCGAGCCATGAAATTTAATAGATTTTTTAGCTATCCTCGCATTTTTAACTTCCAAAACCTTTATTCTATATTTAATACCAGCATTTTATTTTTTATTTTAATAAATTTGTATCATTATATAGTGAAATTCAGTTGCTAATATTGTATTTAATATAATTTTAATAAATAGAACACATCATAAAAAGACGAGGTCGTTTAGTTTCCTCGTCTTTTTATATATTAGGGCTATTGCACAGTCCCTAAACTTTTTTTATAAATATTATTTCAATTTAAGAGCAACTTCAAATTCCCTCTTTGCTTTTTTAAATAAGAATTCTCCATTACGTACTGATGAAAGACATTCAGCCCTATTTCTTATTGCTTCAAATTCATTTGGCGCATCAAGTACTATAAAGTTAGCTGGCTTTCCTTCATCAAATCCATATTCGTCTTGGAGATACATTGCCTTTGCTCCATTATAAGTTACAAGGTCAAAGTCTTTTTCAAAGTCTTTTTCACCCATCAATTGTGCAAGATGGATTCCGTTGTCAAGAATATTCATTAGATTTCCATTACCTGCTGGATACCACAGGTCAACTATAGAGGCTTGTGCGAAGCATACATTAACACCGTTATCTACAAATTCACGAACCCTTGTAATACCACGACGTTTTGGATATGAATCTTGACGGCCTTGTAGGAATGCATTTTCTGTTGGAAGAGAAACAAAATTCAATTTAGATTTTCTAAATAGTCCCATCATTCTAAAGGCATATGAATTATCTGCTGAACCAAAGGAACAAGTATGACTTGCTGTTGTTTTTTCAGCAATACCATTCATCATTGCTTCTGCATTTAATACTTCGACAAATCTTGCCATAACATCATCAGTTTCATCACAGTGAACATCAATAAGTTTGTTATATTTAACTGCAAGTGCAACAATTTCTTTTAGTGACTTTTCTCCAAGTTCACGACTCCATTCGTTGTGTGGAATTCCACCAACAACCTCACAACCAAGTTTAAGTGCTTCTTCAACTAAATCCCTTCCAGTTTTTCCAGCTTCTTTATATGAATACATACCATTTTGTGGGAAGGCAACGACTTGGATTGTACACTTATCTTTTAATTCATCACGCACTTCAAGAGCAGCCTTTATTCCTGTTAGGTTAGGATCAGTACAGTCAGTTTGAGCCCTTATATATTGAGTACCATAGGAAAGGCAATCTTCTACCGCTTGATAAATCCTCTTCTTCATTTCTTCTTTTGTTGTTCCCTTTTTGAAGTCATTCCAAAGATCTATTGCTTCAAAAAGTGTTCCTGATTCATTTTTAACTTCATCAGTTTTTCCAATCATGTAGTAGTCAAGGTGAAGGTGGGCATCTACATATGGTGGAATAACAAGTTTTCCATCTAAATCAATAACTTCATCTGCATTTCCAAGATTGTTTCCAAATTTTGAAAATTTTCCATCTTCAACTAAGATTTCAGATGCATCTTCATGACCATAAACTTTTGCATTAATAAATTTTTTCTTCATAATATATTCCTCCTAAAAATTTTAAATAATTAAGCCATTGTCTTCTTTGATAAAATTGTCACCACTAAACCAGCTCCTAAAATTGTAGCCATTAGGGTAAGTAGATTATTAATATTTCCATTTGCGAGTATAGCTCCACCTAGTGAACTTGCAACCATTATTGAAAAATTAAAACTTGCAGATTGTAATGACGTAGCAACTGCTGATGCGTTTGGTGGCACTTGTCTTGCAACTGCTGTTTGATATAAGGTAACTAAGGCTCCAAAGCCAATTCCCCATAGGATAAATCCTAAGTGAACCATAAGACTAATTGATGAAAAGACACTAAAAAATATAAAGGCTAGGCAAGATGATGCTAACATTAAAAGGCAAAGTATCTTTATATGCTTATCAATAATTTTTCCTGCAATAAAAACAGATAAGATTGAACCAATTCCAAAAAGAACTTGTGCAAATCCAATTCCTCCACTGTAATTCATTGAATCAACCAAATTTGTGATATATGTGTAAACTCCGTAGTTAGTAACTACTGATATAAAGGTAAGTAAGATAATAATAAGCACGCCTTTATTTTTGATAAGAGTAAGAGGTGAGTTTGCCGCAACTCTTTTTTCTCCAGAAACTTCTGGCAACATGAAATTACTGCCTAGGGCAATAAAAATAATAAGAATTGCAATTGCTAAAAATTCAACTCTCCAGCTAATATTTGTACCAATAAATGTTACAAGCGGAAGACCTAAGCTCATACCAAATGTCGTACCACTCATAATAACAGCGACGGCCAAGCCCTTATGTTCATCATCAACAAGCTTCATTCCGTAAGCCGCAATCATTGGCCACAAAACTCCAGCACATATTCCGCCAATAACTCTTCCGACAATGGCAATACTATAACTAGGTGCAATACCTACTAAGATATTACTTAGAGCAAAGCCTATTAGTAAACCAAGCAAAAGCTTCTTCCTGTTAAATTCAACAGTTGCAGATATTAATGGAATTGCAAAAATCGCACTGGCTATTGCATAAAAACCAACTAAAGTACCAGCTTGTGCTTCTGATATACCAAGACCAGTCATAAGCTCTGGCAAGATTCCAGACGGCACTAATTCAGACAAGATCGCCATAAATGTTACACTTGCCATAAGTATAAAAGTTGGCCAATGAAAATTTTTATTTTCTACCAAATACATAACCTTCTTTCTATAATATTTGCTCATAATTTAATGTATAATTATGAACATACTAATTATACGATGATACAAAGAAAAAGTAAAGCATAATATTGTATTTCTTACATATCCAATGGAATAAACCTCTGTTTCAATCATTATATTTATACTTCAATTTCATATTTTATGAAAATTTATAAGCCCTCAATTTCCTTTCATTTAAAAAAATTTAATCACATTTTCTAAAACTAATTAAAATTTTTATTTTAATAAAAAAATCGCCCCAGATTATTAGATGAACTTCTAATAATGGGACGATAGTTATCTTTAATTTTACAACATCTTTATTTATCCAAGCATCACATCTAAAATCATCACAACAAAACCTAGGGAAAATCCTATGGTTCCTATATTTGTGTGGCTTTGGCCTTCTCCTGTGGCTTCTGGGACTAGTTCTTCTACTACCACATACATCATGGCTCCTGCTGCGAATGATAAGAGATAGGGCAGGATTGGGACCATTATTGACGATAATAAAATTGTGATGATTGCTGCTATTGGTTCTACTATGCCTGAGAATACTCCCATGCCGAAAGCCTTGTGCTTACTTACTCCTACTGCCTTTAGGGGCATGGAGATTATGGCGCCTTCTGGAAAGTTTTGGATGGCGATTCCTATTGATAGGACCATGGCAGCTGCCATTGTGAGATCGCCCTTGCCGTAGATTACTCCTGCGAATGACACACCTACTGCCATTCCTTCCGGGATGTTATGTATGATTACTGCAAGGACCATCATGGTTGTTTTTCTGAGACTTGCTGCCTTTATTCCTTCTGGTTTATCGGAGTCTATATGCTGGTGGGGGATTACCGAATCTAGGAAAAGTAGGAAGATAATTCCTACCATAAATCCTATTGCTGCTGGTAACCATGCCATGCGTCCTAATTTTTGATCTACCATGTCCATGGCTGGCATGAGTAGGGACCAGATGGACGCTGCCACCATGACCCCTGCTGCAAAGCCAGACAGGCCCTTTTGGACCCTGTCTTTTAGCTCATTTTTCATTATATAGACGCAGGCTGCACCTAGGGTGGTTCCTATAAAGGGAATCATCACTCCTAGTAATATTTCTGCATTCATTTTTATCTCTAGTCTATTTTCCAAATGTCATCAGCATAGTTTACTATTGTTCTATCTGATGAGAAGAATCCTGCATTTGCAATGTTCTTTAGGCATTTTCTAGACCATTCAAGTTTGTTTCTGTATTCTTTATTTAATCTAGCACGAGTTTCTCTATAGGAATCAAAGTCTTTTAGTAGGTAGTATTGGTCTCCTCTGTCACCGTTTTGTGGCTTGATTAGCTCATTATAGATGTCTAGGAAGTAGTAGGAACCATTGTCATTAAATTCTCCACTTACTAGAGAATCTACTACGTCTTTGATGTTTTCATCTTTGCTGTAGTATTCGAATGGGTTGTATGATTCTGCAATTTCTGCTAGTTCTTCTACTGTGGCACCAAATCTGTAGTTATTTTCTTCGCCTGCTTCTGCGAATATTTCCACGTTGGCTCCGTCAAGTGTTCCGAGTGTTAGGGCACCGTTTAGCATGAATTTCATGTTTCCTGTACCACTTGCTTCCTTACCAGCTGTTGAGATTTGTTCAGATACGTCTGCTGCTGGGAAGAGTTTTTCAGCGTAGGTTACTCTGTAGTTTTGTACAAAGATTACTTTTAGCTTTTTGTTTACATCTTGGTCGTTATTTACAACTCTTGCTACTTCGTTGGCAAGTTTGATCATACCCTTTGCTCTAAAGTATCCTGGAGCTGCCTTACCACCAAAGATAAAGGTTGTTGGTGTGAAATCCATGTCTGGATTTTTCTTTAGTTGGTGATATAGGTAGATAATGTGAAGGATGTTTAAGTGTTGTCTCTTGTATTCGTGAATTCTCTTAATTTGAATATCGAATATTGATGTTGGGTCTATCTTAATTCCTTCGTTTTCTAGGATATATTTAGCAAGTTGGTTTTTCTTTTCTTGCTTGATGTTCCATAGTTCTTCTAATACTTCTTCATCATCTAAGTATTTTTCTAGTCCCTTTAGTTGGTCTAGGTTGTTTTTCCATGTATCTGTGCCAAGTTTTTCTGTGATGAAGTTTGTTAATTCTCTATTTGAGTAAACTAGCCATCTTCTTGGGGTGATACCATTTGTTTTGTTATTAAATTTCTCAGGACTAATTCTGTACCATTCTTTGAAGGTATCGTCTTTTAGGATTTGTGAGTGGATTTCAGCTACACCGTTTACTGAGAAACCTACATAGATTGCAAGGTTTGCCATGTGAACTGTGCCGTTGGTCATTATCCTGTATGGATCTATTTGAGCGTCGCTGAAGCCTCTTTCCTTTAATTCTTCAACTAGTTTTTTATCAATTTCTTCGATGATTTCTAGACATCTTGGGCTTACTTCTTGCATTAGGTCTTCTGACCATCTTTCAAGAGCTTCTTGTAAAACTGTATGGTTTGTGAAGGCAAATACCTTAGAAGCAATCTTAAAGGCGTCTTCGAAGAAGATTCCATTTTCATCTACTAGTACTCTGATTAGTTCAGGTATAGCTATAATTGGGTGGGTATCGTTAAGTTGGATAACGTGGTATTTGGCAAATTGTTCAAATTTAAGATCTGTTGGGAAGTCTCTCTTGTAAACTTCTACCATATCTTGGATAGATGCTGAACAGAAGAAGTATTGTTGTTTAAGTCTTAATAGCTTACCAGCTCTTTGCATATCATTTGGATATAAAACTCTGGTTATATCTTCTGCCCTGTTTTTCTCAGATACTGCATCATCGTATTCAAAGTTGTTGAATTTTGCAAAGTCAAACTCTTCAAATGGTTCTGCTTGCCATAGTCTAAGGGTGTTTACTACGCCATTTTCAAATCCAACTACTGGCATATCATAAGGAACAGCCTTTACTTGTTGGTCCCTAAATTTAACAATTTTAGCGTCAGAATCAACTCTAATTGACCATCCGTCACCATCTTTTATCCAGCTATCACCGTGTTCAACTTGGAAGCCCTTTTCGATTTCTTGCTTAAAAATACCTTCACGATATCTTACACCATAGCCAACTAGGCTTAGTTTTTGGCTAGCTGCTGAATCCATGAAACAAGCTGCAAGTCTTCCTAGACCGCCATTTCCAAGTGCTGCGTCATCTTCATAATCTTCTATAGATTCGAAATCGATTCCGAGCTCTGAAAGTAGGTCCTTAACTTCTTCGTAAATACCAAGGTTTATTAGGTTGTTACCAAGTGATCTACCAATTAAAAATTCTGCTGAAAGGTAGTAAGCCTTTCTCTCTTTTCTTGCCTTTGCCTTAGTCTCTCTCCAGTCCCTATTAATAAGGCCCATAATTGTATCACAAAGTGCATCATACCTATCTTTGTTTGATGTATCTTCAAACCTTTTTAAGGTAATTCTTTGCAAGTTTTCCATGTACTGCTCGGCAAATTTATCTTTTGCTAACTTATCCATCTTTCCTCCTATAATAATTTATTTATTTTAATCTTTCTTTGTTAGGTTATCTTCTCCTAAGGGCACGCCTGGTTTTTATCGTGGTTAAATATTGCTAATAAATGATAATAAATTTTTGTGACCACGCTAAATTATTAAAAATATTTGCCAGACCTTGTCTTATCAACAAACTTGCCCTACACCTACTATAGTTTGTTTATGAATTTTATCAAGTTTCATTAGTTTGTTTTCTTTTTGTCAAGTATGGAACTCTTGTAATTTCAATCTTAAGACCATTAAAAATAAAACAAAAGAGCAGGTTTCCCTGCCCTAATTTGCTTTTGTAAAATAAATTAAACCTGTATAGGTCCTTGCCTGTTTATAAAAATCTTCTAGGTAAAATGTGTGACGCCTGCCCCAAGTAGATACAACCACTTCATGCCTACCGTCTTTTTCATTCATTTCTGTTATGCAAAGACCATGGTGGCTCATAATATCAACTTTTTTTGATAGCCAATTTATCAAAATAACTGGCGTATCCTTAGCTAGTCCCTCATTTATAAAAGAAATCATTTGGTCAAGGCTAAGCCTTTTTATCAAATTTCCTTCAAGTAGCCTGTAGGTTAAATTTAATTCCAATTTATGGTTTATAATGTCGATTCTTTTTAATAAGGATTTTGCAGTCGGTACCCCATTTGCCTTTGGTCGGATTCTCTTATAAAAAGCGTATTGGACCTCATTGTAGGTGGCAAAATCAACTGGCCCTTCTTTGAATAAATAGAAAAAGCAGTTGGTAAAGGCTGTCACAACGCAAGACCTATCCCTAAAAAATTTTGACAGACCCTTGTATCTTAGCCACTCTTGGTGGCCTCCATAGTATTTTTTCCCATCCCAGATAACTGGAACGAAATCATTAGTCTTCATAAGCTTCATCGTTAGTTTCTATATCCTCTATCTTATAAATCTTGTTGCTCTTGGCAAAAAGTTTTTCTTCATCAAAGCCCTTTGCTGTAAGCATTTCATGAATTTTTTCGTGGCTTAGGGTATAAAGGACGGATACAACCGGTATCGAAACGAGCATGCCCCAAACACCAAAAAGCGACCCACCTATAGTTACAGATGCCATTACCCAAACTGCTGGCAAACCTATTTTGTTACCTGCAATGGCTGGATAAATTACATTTTCCTGGATTTGTTGGATAACAAGACTGTAGGCCAAAAAAATCAAAGACTTAAATGGCGATTCTATAAAAATCAATATGGTCGAAAAGGCTGTTCCAAAAATAGGTCCAAAAATCGGAATCAAATCTGAAAGACCAACCAAAATCGAAATCATGGCTGCATTTGGTAACCTCATCACAAACATACCCACAAAGGTCAAAATAGATAAGCAAATTACAGCTATTAATCTTGAAAATAGGTAATCTTTGAAAGTGTTATAGGATAGGGAAAATACCTTATTAATGTAGTCAGCCTTCTCTTCACTCAAAATAGCGTAGATTATCCTAATTCCATTTATCTTTAACATTCGTTTGTAAATGAGCAAAAAAATCGAAAATACAAACATAGTAAAGACTCCAATAACTCCGCTTGAAACAGAACTCATAAGTTTAGTTGCAGTTGAAAATACATCTCCATCCTTATCTTGCAAAAAGTTATAAACTGCATTCCTAACGTTGTACCAACCAACCCCGTAAAAAGTATTTTGGAATTTATTGGCAAATGGTTCAGTAAATGGGTATTTTTTAAGAAGTTTATAGATTTCATCAACAAAGTCTGGCCACCTTATTGAAAAGGTATAAACTATTTTAATTATAGAAGGAACAAGGATATTAACTAAGACTACCAATGAGGTTATCACTAAAATCCAAGATAATAAAAGCGAACAAGTCGAAATCAGTCTCTTGTGTTTGCCTGTTGGATCTAAGTGGGCAAATTCTACCTCAAAAAAATTCATAGGTATGCTTATAACAAAGGCTAGGGCCCCACCTAGGATAAAGGGCTGAATAACCAGATACAGTTTGCCAAGGGCTCCTGCCACGTGACCTATATAATAAAGTCCAAAATATAATAAGATTCCTACAACAACTACCTTTAACAAGTTTTTTGATTTCAAATCCAATTCTTTCATAAATTTCCTCTTAATTCTAATTCTATGGTCTATTCTACCTTTTTTTGCAAAAATAGTTAGGAAGGATAGATATTAATGTTATAATAAACTTAGGAGGAGCTATGAAAAGATGTTTTATTATCGGTGGTGGTAGTTTTGATGGTTTTTTTGATGAGATTTGTCAGGAAGATTTGGTAATTGCAGCAGATAAGGGCTATGAATTTTTAAAACAAGTTGGGATTATACCAAATTATGTAATAGGGGATTTTGACTCTACAAATAAACCAGCTTTCGAAAATATTATCGCCCTAAATCCTATCAAAGATTTTACCGATACAGTCGCAGCCATTGATTTCGCTATAGAAAAAGGATACAAGGACATTATCGTCTACGGAGGTCTAGGGGGTAGGGAAAGCCACACAATTTCAAATATAAAGTCCATGTTTGCTTACAAAAAGAAGGGAATTGACATTAGGCTTAAGGCAGCCGGCAAGGAAGTCTTTGTCATAGATAGGGATTTTTCATACAAATTTGATGGGAAAGATTTTTACGTTTCGATTTTTTCCCTGGCAGAAAAATCTGTCTTGGATATAGAAGGACTTTTTTATGAACTAGATACTTATACAATGGCAAATGACGATGCTCTCGGGGTTTCCAACCAAACCAAGGGGATAGATTTCCAAATTAGGGTCAAAGAAGGGTGCCTACTTGTGATCTTTGAAGATTTCGGCATATAAAAACTGGGACTTTTGCAGAACAATTTATTCATTCTGCAAAAGTCCCAGTTTTTTTATTTGTAAGAAGCTTCTCTTTCTTCTCTTAGTTCAAGAAAACTTTTATCTGTCAATTTCTCTATTTCTTCATCACTTATGGATTTTTCTTTTAATTTCTTCTTGGTATTATCCTCTATTAGGGTATAGACTACTGTTGCTAAGGGAATGAAGGCAATCATGCCAAAAATTCCAAAAAGTCCACCACCGATTATTACTGATACGAATATCCAAATTGGTGGCAATCCCTGGTGCTTACCTATAACAAGCGGATAAAATAGCTGCTGTTGAACATTTTGTAGGATTAGGACAAAGATTAAAAATACTAGGGCCTTGCCTGGAGAATAGGTGAAAATAAGGATAATACCTATTGATGTTGCCAAAAAAGCGCCGATATATGGAATCATATCAAAAGCACCCATGAGGATTGAAATCATCCCAGCTGAAGGCAAGCGTAATACCCACATCCCTATAAAGCACGCCACTCCTAGGGCAAGGCAGGATAAAATCCTGGTTTCTAGAAATCTAGCAAAGGAATCATAGGAAAGTTTTGCCACATAAACTATTTGCCTAGCAGTTTTTTCGCTTAGGTTGGCAAAGACAAGTCTTGCTGCTCCTTTTTTTAGTTTTGTCTTATTCATTGATACATATAAAGAAAATACAAAACCAATTGACAAGGACAAAATACCCTGGGATACAGAATTAATTATAGAACCTGTTTTGTTTAATAAAGCAGAATCAGACTTGAAAAAATCCTGGATAATCTTTGTAAAACTATCACTTATCCTGGCAATATTTATCTCTTCTAGTCTAGTTACAATAAAATCACTGACCTTGGTAAGGATTTTTGACCCGTTCAAAAAATCTATCAAGGAATTCATAAAGGCTGGAATATTTTCTGAAATCACCCCTATTGCCCTTGATAATTCTGGAATTAGGACTGTTAATACAATGGTAACTAGAGCGAAAAATATTATCCAAGAAAGAACCAAGGATAGGCTTCGTCTTAGTTTTTCGTGCTTGTCGTCCTTTAATAAATTTGTGAAAATTTCGTCATGGAAAAAGTTCATTGGCAAATTGATTATAAAGGCAATTACAAGCCCGTAAACTATGGGCCTAAAAACCTTGTAGGTCGTATCCAAAATTTCTCCAATCCTATCTAGGTAGAAAAATCCAAAAAATATTCCTATTAATAAAATTCCAATTATAAAATATTTTTTGGTATTTTCTTCAAATATTTCTTTCTTTTTTTCCTCTCAAAACGGGCCGCACCTGGCCCCAAGACT
>NZ_CAUPFR010000015.1:0-24217 GCF_963510575.1 uncultured Anaerococcus sp.
TTTTCTACCCTTAGGACTTCTTCTATGGTTTTTTCTGCCCTATCTCTTATGAGGGCAAGGTCTAAATCTTGGTTGGTATCATTGGCTAAGAGAAGATTCATTTTCTTTTTTCTTTCTTTCTTCTTCCCTCGCCCTATCGTCCTTTTCGTAGGCATCTATAATCCTCTGAACGAGTGGGTGACGGACAACGTCTATTGAACTGAAATTCAAAAAGTCAATTCCTGCCACATTTTTTAGGATTTGGCTGGCTGAAACAAGGCCCGATTTTCTCCCACGAGGGAGGTCAACCTGGGTCTTATCTCCTGTGATTATCGCTTTTGATCCATAGCCCAAACGGGTTAAAAACATCTTCATCTGCTCGTAGGTTGTATTTTGAGCCTCATCTAGGATTACAAAGGAATTATCCAAGGTCCTTCCCCTCATATAGGCAAGGGGAGCGACTTCTATGATTCCTTTTTCAACAAGGGCCTGGTAGGTTTCAAAACCCAAAATTTCAAAAAGTCCATCGTAAAGGGGCCTTAAGTATGGGTCTACCTTATCTTGCAAATCTCCAGGCAAAAATCCAAGGCTCTCGCCTGCTTCTACAGCCGGACGGGTTAGGATAATCCTATTTACTTCGTTGTTTTTGAAGGCACGGACTGCCATAGCTACGGCAAGATAAGTCTTACCTGTACCTGCAGGCCCTATACCAAAAACAATATCATTAGCCAAAATCTTTTCTATATAGGATTTTTGTCCCAAAGTCTTTGGCTTAATTGGCTTACCTGCGGCTGTTGTGACGATAACATGGTCAAGGAGGGCCTTAACCACATCCTTGTTTTCCCTCTCGAGCATATCTGCATAGTATTTTAATCTTTGAAAATCAAGCTCTCCACTTCTCTTAAGCTCAGCTAAGAGTTGAATTATAAGCTTTTTAGCAAGGTCAACATGCCCTTCTTCACCATTTATTTCCAAATCATTGTCTTTAAGCTTAAGTTTAACGTCAAACCTGTCTTCTATATACTTTCTATTTGCATCAAAATTACCAAACAAGCTTATAACTTGATTGGGATTTTCTATTTCAATAATTTCCTTAATTTTAATCACTCCTTTGCTATATTATACCATTTATAATAAGCAAAAACAGCTACATAAGTAGGTGGCATACTGTAGACAAATTAGATGAAAAACACAACTTCATCTACTTTGTCTATGCTGTAAATGCTTAAATCAAGACATCTTTGGATATAAATATACTAAAGACGGAAGAAGTTATGCTACATAAAAATGAAAAAAATAATACTGAGCAAGTTCAAATGGTATCAATAGAACAACTAGTTCCAAAAGATCATATATTAAGATAAATAGATAAATACATAGACTTTAACTTCATATACGACCTAGTAAAAGAAAAATACTCACAAACAACAGATAGACCAAGTATAGACCCGGTAGTATTAATAAAACTTGTAATTTTACAATACTTCTTCAACATAAACAGCATGAGGCAAACAATAAGAGAAGTAGAAGTAAACAAAGCCTATCGATGGTTCTTAGGACTTGACTTCTACGATAAAGTCCCACACTTTTCAACCTTCGGGAAAAACTATGAAAGAAGATTCAAAAACACAGATATATTCAATCAAATATTCGAAAACATCCTAACCCAAGCAATGAGCTATGGATTTGTAGACACAAAAATACAATTTGTAAACTCAACCCATGTAAAAGCCCACGCCAACAGACATAAAAACCAAAAAGTAAAAATATAGAGAAAAGTAAAATTATATCAAAGAAAACTATAAAAATATAAACCATAAAAAATAGTAATGGATGCGGGATACAAAATACCAGCAATAGTAAAAGAACTAATAGAAAAGGGAATAATGCCAGTCCTACCATATACAAGACCAAAAGGAAAAACTGATAAAGAATCATTCTATCCAAAACAATACAAATATGACGAAACAAACGACTGCTACATATGTCTAGAAAAGAAAATCCTCCTCCACTCAACAACAAACAGAGAAGGCTACAGAATATATCAAAGCAAGAAAAGTTTATATGAAAACTGCCCATCTTTAAGCAATGCACAAAAAGTAAAAGTAATAATTAGCAAAATTGCTAGATAGATTAGATGGAGGTGAATTTCCTCCATTTACTAAGATATTTGCGATAATATTTGAAAAATTTATATATTTTAGAATAAATATAGAAAAAGCGTCGACAGGCCCAATTTATTAGTGGGTTTGTCGACGCTCTGAGAGAGCTCAATGCTCTCATTTTTTATAATTTTTATCTTCTTTTAGAAAGTGGCGGGCCTAGGATTTCTGCCATTATGATGGCATCCTTTAGCCTCTTTCTGTTTTTTTCTTTGGCCATTTCTTCTCTAATCTTATCTGTCTTTTCTTTTTGCTCTGCCTCTTTTAATCTCTTTAGGGCAGCAGAATCTCCCTCTTCTGGTTTTTTGAATTTTTCTGCGTGTTTTGTCCTAAGGTCAGATTTTAACCTTCTTTGGGCTTCTATATCTGGTTTCGGTTGACTTTGGTATTGGTCTAATTCTATATTTTCTACCAAATCATTTAGGTAGCCAATTAGGGATTTTTTCCTTGGACTTTTCTTAACTTCGAAAAGATTTTTTTGTATTTTTCCTTTCTTTTCACTTTCTACTTGAATCTCTTCAGCAAGCTTGTCTAAAAAGGAAAGGAAAGAATTATTATTTGACATCTAGATCAGCCTCATCGTTTGAGATTGACTGTCTCATCTTTGTATCAGCCTTGATGTTTTGGAGGTTGTAATAGTCCATGACTCCAAGATTTCCTTCTTTAAAGGCTTGGGCAATAGCAAGTGGAATCTCACTTTCTGCTTCCACAACCTTGGCCCTGTTTTCTTGTTCAAGGGCGATAGCTTGGGCACGTCTTTCTTCGGCCTTAGCTTGGGCGATATTTTTATCAGCTTCTGCCTGGTCTCTTTGAAGCTCTGCACCTACGTTTCTTCCTACGTCCACATCTGCTATATCAATTGATAAAATTTCAAAGGCTGTACCTGAGTCAAGTCCCTTGTTTAATACAGTTTGAGAAATGTTATCTGGATTTTCCAAAACTTCTGCGTGGGTTTCTGAAGAACCAACTGTGGTTACTATACCTTCTCCAACTCTGGCTATGATGGTCTCTTCACCTGCACCACCGACTAGCCTTTCGATATTGGCCCTAACAGTAACCTTGGCAATTACCTTCACTTCTATACCATTTTTAGCAACAGCTGCTATGGTTGGAGTGTTGATTACCTTTGGAGTTACAGATACTTGTACAGCTTCAAATACGTTACGACCTGCAAGGTCAATAGCTGCGGCTTGTTCAAAAGAAAGGTCGATATTTGCCCTTTCTGCTGCTATAAGTGCGTCAACAACTTGGTTGATATTACCACCAGCAAGGTAGTGGCTTTCAAGGTCATTTGTAGCAATGTGGATGCCTGCTTGGTGAGATTTAATCATGGCATTTACGATTTTAGATGGAGAAACCCTCCTAAACCTCATCGCAACTAAGCTTGCCATAGAAATCTTAAGGCCTGAAAACCTCGCTGTGATCCAAAGACCAACTGGTACCATTGTAAAAAATACTACGACTAATACAAAAATTAGTCCCATCATTATAAATTCCATTACATCTCCTTTACTATTATGTGGCCATCTTTAACATCTATAACAGAAATCACCCTAGATTTTTCGATAAATTCTGCCCTGGCCATAGCATCATAAATTTCTCCGTCAATTTCAATCCTGCCTGTTGGCCTAAGGATTGATTTAGTAATGCCAATACTTCCGACAAGCTCATCTAAATTCTTGCTTGGTTTAAACTTGCTTGTCTTTTTTTCGCCTACATCTAAAACATAGGCATCAAACAACTTTGCCCTAAAGCCGAGTTTTACAAAAATTGTCATAGTAATGACAACAGCCAGGCCTGTTGCAATAATTACAAAAAATCCAGTTTGAGGATTGGCAAAACAATCCATTACCGAATAAGTTGTAAGGGCAAGACCTGCCACCCCGATTATTCCAAAGCTAGGAATAAAAAGCTCCAGACTTAAGAGGGAAATACCCACAATAAAGGTAAGAACTGTGGTATTATCGGCTATATTATACATGGCGTTGGCCAGGTAAAAATAGGCAAATAAAATAACAGAAATCCCTGCAAAGACCAGCTTTTTTTTGGTGAATAAGAGACATATCAAAGATATGACTGCGAGGATGAAACTTGTCGCAATAAGTAGGTCATTTCCTAGCATATTTTCCTCCATTTCTTAGTACAAGTCCTTAAAATTTAAAAATATTTCTAAAAATCACAACTTAAATTTTAGGCTTAGCTTATTAACTTCCATATTACTATTATATAATAAATTAGGTTAAAAAATCAATATAGGGGCCCACTTCTTCCTTACTAAAGAAACTTGCCAATAAATCTTATTTTTTTACAAAAAAGGAGCCTCAGCTCCTTGATTTATTTCTTTTTTCTAGTGAAAAACGAATATGTTTGATAATTTAAGATGTGTTTTTTATAAACCTTGGATGCCAGGATGTAGGAAATATAAAGGCTTGCCATTAAAATTATTATAGATATTCCACCTTCCATGAGACTAGCATTTGCCTTTATCAACCTCAAAGGCATAAAAAATACAGAAATATATGGGACATAGGAAGCGATTTTTACAAATAAACTCACAGGACGGTTCATAAAAATCATGGCAACCATAAAGGCTCCTACTATTGTGATCATAAGAGGACTTGCGACCTTAGAGGCATCTTCTTGTTTGCTGGCAAGAGATCCTAGCATGGCAGCAATTATCATGTAAGCCAAAAGGCTTAGGATTATAAAAATGAAAATTTCTGCGATTAGGATTAGGCTTCTTTGGTCAAGGCTTAGATTAATTTTTATCATATCCAAAAGACCCTTGGATTTGGCAACAAAATAGGAAATGGCTCCTAAAATTATATATAAAATCGAATGGACTATGATAGCTAAGAAATTGCCCAAAATTTTGCCTGCAAAGTAGTCCTTGGCAGATACTGATGAAAAGATAAATTCAATCATCTTTGAGCCTTTTTCTGTGGCTATGTCCACAACTAGGACGTTTGAGTACATGATTAGCATAAAGTACATAAACATCAAGAGAATAAAGTAGGAAGCATAGACCATGAGGCTCTTGCCCTTGTCTAGTTGGTTAATTTTTACATCTGCCTTTGTCGAAAAAATCCCAACTTGCTTTTCATTTAGGCCTGCATTTTTTATATTAATAGCATTTTGAATCTCATTTGCGACTAGAGGCAAGTTTGAAAAAGCCTTTCCGTCCATGGTTTTAGTCTCAATAAGGAGTTTTACCTGACCATTTTTTTCAGAAATTTCTCCGTAAGAGTCAATTTTTTCTGCTTTTAAGGCCTTTTCAGCCTCATCTTTTGAAACCAACTTATATTCATTTTCCATCCCCTTAAAGTAGGGACTAATATGTTTATCTGCCACTATTTGGTATTTATGACCGTCACTTCCGAGCTTGGCAGCATCTGACTTTGTAAGGAAGTAGTTAATTCCCATTGGTATTAGCATTACAAGGATTGGGATAAAAACCATGGCCCAAAAGGCAGGTGATTTTATTTGTTTTTTGAAAGAGTCTAGGGCGACTATTAATTTTCTATTCATCTTCTTCCACCTTTCTAGCAAAGATTTCATTTAGGATTGGCGGCTCTTGGCTAAACATTTCAAGGTAGCCGAGTTTTCCTACAAGTTTATCAAAAATTTCCCTGCCATCTGCTTCATTTTCTAATCTGATAGTCCAGAGATTTCCATCTCTTTTTATGTCATATTGAGGGAGAATCTCTGATACGTCTGCATCTGTCCTTACTTTTACAAGGTCCTTTTCATAGGAATTTCTAATTTCATCTGGCGACCCATTTAGGACAATTTTTCCATTTTTTAGCATAATAAGCCTGTCGCAAAGGTGTTCGACATTTTCCATGTTGTGGGAAGAAAAAATTATGGTTGTACCTTGATTGTTGATTTCCTTTATTATTCCCATCAAAAGATTGGCATTGTATGGGTCAAGACCTGAAAAAGGCTCGTCTAAAATTAAAAATTCCGGCTTATAGATAAGACTTGCCAAAAGCTGGACTTTTTGCTGGTTGCCCTTAGAAAGGGATTTTATTTTATCATCCAGACTCCCCTTGATTTCAAAACGGTCAAAGTAGGCTTGTAGGGTCTTTTCATCTAGGTTTTTCATTTGGTTGAGCCTTGCGAAAAATTTTACCTCTTCCCTGATGGTTTTCTTTGGTGAAAGCGAGCGTTCTTCTGGAAGAAAGCCGATTTTTTCTAGAGGAACTTTACTCATTTTCTCCCCTTCATAGAGAATTTCTCCGTCAAAATGGTCGTAGAAATTCATCATGGAACGAAAAAGAGTAGATTTGCCCGCCCCATTTTGACCGATAACTCCAAAAAGCTCTCCTTTTTTCACTTCAAAATTCACATTATCAAGAGCCTTCAAGTCTCCAAAATTTTTAGATAAGTTTTTTATTTCAATCATTTTTTTCTCCTGCAAATCCATTTGTAAAAATCCCAACTAGGGTTGGTATAAGAACTATTATGGCTATTATAGGACTTATTTCTTCGTACAAAGCTGAGCAAAATAGGATTATAATAATCACTAATTGACAAATTAGCATTCGCTTAAAGGCCAGATAGCCTTTTTTGTAGTATCTCAATTTGTCCCTTTCGTCAGATTCGGCCATGTATTTTTTATCAAAGAAAATATCAAAAACTTCAGTTTTTCTTTCTGGCTCGATTTTTTTTGTAAGTTTGTAGGTCAAATAAAACAAAAATACATTTATAAAGGTGAAAACTATCAAAACACTGGTTAAGATTATGCTATCTTCAATAGGATTATGACTATATTTGACCCTATTATATAGGATAATTATAAAAGATAAGAGAGTGAAAAGTCCCGCATCCCTCATAGAATGTGCGTAGTCTATATATTTTGTCTCTATAAAATCATCTTTTTCTAATCCCAGTTCTACTTCTTTTTTTGCCCTTATATAAAAATATATGGCAAGAATTGCCCATAGGGTGTTGATGACTATTGATAAAAGTAGGGCATTTTCACTTAGAAATGTATTTATTATTTCTGTAAGGCCTCCTATATTTAGTTTGTTAAAAATAAAACCTATGCCAAAACCAGCTATTAATCCTAAGAAAGCCAATATAAACAGTTTACTTATGCCGATTTTCCTATTCTTTTTCATCTGTATCCTCCAATCTAAAAATCTCATTAATATCCACATCTAGAACCTTGGCTATTGTAAGGGCCACAGTCACAGATGGATTATAATCTCCTCTTTCTATTAGGCTTATGGTTTGGCGGCTGACTCCGACAAGCTTTCCAAGATCTGCTTGGTTGTAGCCTGATTTTTTTCTATAGTCAGCCAAATTATTTACTAATTCCATCTGCCCTCCTTTCAAAATAATTGACAACTATTCTTGTCATTATTATATATTTGACAACTTTACTTGTCAAATTATTTTTTCTTTTAATAAGTTTTTAAAAAATTTAATGAAAATTCAAAGCCAAGATTCGTCTTCAAGATTTTAGCTTATTACAAAAGTAATTTTAAATATTTTCTGTATATATGATGCATAAAATAAAATTTTCCCGTTTTTCTATGCATTTTTACATTTTTGTCGTATAATACCTAAAATACATAAAAAAGGAGAAAGCCATGCTAGGTGCTTTTGTTAACGCTCTTGCTGTTTTTATCACAGGTCTTTTCGGCCTTAAACTTGCAAATTATATAAAACCTTCTTATAAGGATGCGATTATGAAATTCTTGGCCCTTACCATTGTGGTTATAGGAATAGAGTCTGCCCTCAAGGGCAATATGCTTATTGTCCTTATTTCAATAATCCTGGGCGTTATTATCGGGGAATTTTTTGACCTAGAAGGTAAATTAACTCATTTTGCCAATATGCTTAAGGATAAGTTTATAAAAAATGAAGAAAATGATTTTGCGACTGGTTTTGTCTCTGGCACCCTAATTTTTTGCGTGGGTTCTCTTGGAATTTTGGGCGCGATTGAGGCTGGAGTTAAGGGAGATAATTCAATTTTATTTACCAAGGCTATTATAGACAGCCTTTCGTCAATTTTTCTTTCCACAACCCTGGGCATTGGTGTTGCCTGTTCAGCTGGGATGATTTTCGCCTACGAAGGTCTAATAGCCCTTCTTTCAGGATTTTTATCCCCAATCCTAAGTCCTGACATTTTGGCAAATATTTCTGGAGTTGGTGGGATCACAATCATAGCTGTCGGCCTTTCCATGCTTGATCTTGTAAAATTCAAGCTTGTAAATTCCCTACCTGCCATTGCCATACCTGTAATTATCGGTTTAATTATGAATTTATTGTAAAAAAAATCCTCCATTTTGAGGACAGATTATATGTTAAAATCCCTCATCCCGTCATTCTGACGAAGAAAGTGAGGAAGAATCCCATGAATAAGGGGGTTGTAAATCATTAATCAATAATAATTTGCTTTCTATATATCTGTCCCCCTCTTGGAGGATTTTTTGTTTATAATTTATAATAGAGATAGGTATCAAGTTTTTCAAAACCAAACGCTAGAGCCGTCTCTAGCTCTATTTTTTTGTCTACTTCTACAAAATATTTTATAGTAGAAATTTTTCCAAATTCATCAATAAGTGAATTTGCCATGGCCTTTAAAAGTTCATCACAGATTTTAGGTTTTTCTGGTGAATCTCCTAGAAAAATCCCAAAGATTTCTCCCTTACAAGGATTTTCTCCGTAGATTTTTACAAGAAGGCTTGCCACAACCTCTCCTTGATTTTCTTTTACAAAAATCCTAAATCTATCAAAGTCTCTCAAAAGGTTTTTGCTATTATAATACATATCCTTTGAGAATTTATCGTGGAAAGGCTCATATTTTGGGAAATCTTCTTTGCTTAAGACTTTTATTCCTTTAATTTCCTCAGTTTTTTGACTAATATTTTTTGCTTCTAAGACATGGGAATGCTCGATTATTTGGGCATTCTCTTTAAAACCTTCTTCGCAATTTAGCCAGCAAGTGTGGGATAGGCCTAGGTTTAGGCTGTAATCCTTACGGTCATTTTTTATATGGGAGATAAGCTTTTCAAATACATTTATGTCCTTATTTTTTATAACAAGAAGAGTAATCTGGATATATTTTTCATCTTCATCCCAAAAATAAGTTGCAAGGCCTTCTAGGTCGCCATTTTCCTCAATTATCAAGCTTTCTGTTGCCATAAATTCTATGGAATATTCTAGCTCCCTAAAAATGTCATTTATTTTATAAAAGCGAGGATAGGAAAAATGAGTCTTATCTCCTACAGCTAGGTCTAATAAAGACCTGACTTTTGCTAAGTCAGGTCTTTGTAGAGGACGAATTTGCATTAAATTCTGCCCCTTAATTTGAGGGCTTTTTCTATCCTTGAAAGGCTAAGGATAAAGGAAGCTTCTCTGAAATTAACCTTATATTTTTCTGCAGTTTCGAAAACTTCTCCTATTGCCTTTGTCATATCTTTTTCTTGTTTAGATCTTACTTCGTCTTCGTCCCAATAAGAACCAGTCATATTTTGGATCCATTCATAGTGGCTAACTAGGACTCCGCCTGAGTTTGCAAGGATATCTGGAATTATAGGAATATTTTTCTCATTTAAAATCGCCTCTCCTGCTTCTGTCACAGGGCCATTTGCAGCTTCCACAATTAGTTTAGCCTTGATTTCGCCTGCATTTGCCTCATCAATTACATTTTCCATAGCTGCTGGGATGAGGATATCGCAAGGAAGGGCAAAAAATTCTTCGTTTGAAATCTTTTTAGCCTCTACATTTAGGGCAGAACCTGTTTCTTCCCTTGCCTTATCTAATTTTTCAGCATCTAGGCCATTTGGGTCATAGATTGCAGATGAACCTGACTTTTGGCTATTATCTTTCGAATTTAGGGCAATAAGCTTAGCCCCATCTTGGGTTAGGAATTTTGCTGCAAAAGAACCAACATTTCCAAAACCTTGGAGGGCAAAAGTAGCTCCAGCAAGGCTTTTGCCGATTTTTTCGTAGTATTTTTTGATGGTGAGATATACACCAAAACCTGTTGCTTCTGCTCTTCCTAGAGAACCACCCATGTCAATTCCCTTGCCTGTGAAGGTTGCTATATCATGACGACCACCATTTAGGGCAATATATTCATCAGTGAAATATCCCATAATCTTGGCGTTGGTATTTACATCTGGGGCAGGAACGTCAATTCTTGGTCCAATGTAGTTGTTAATTGCCCTTACAAATCCACGAGAAAGAGTCTCAAGTTCTCTCTCAGAAAGTTTTTTAGGGTCAACTACGATTCCACCCTTGCCACCACCAAGAGGTAGTCCAAGAAGAGCCACCTTTAGGCTCATGAGAGTAGAAAGGACTTTTACCTCTTCGTAAGTTACTGACTCATCGAAACGCACCCCACCCTTTGAAGGGCCAAGGGCTGATGAATGGGCAGACCTAAAACCTCTGAAAGTTTGGGTTGTGCCATCATCCATCTTTACTGGAATATTAACCTCAATTATCCTTTCAGGTTCTCTGATAATATTGTAAAAAGACTCAGAAAATCCTGCTAGGTTAGAAACTTCTTTTAACTTTTTTTGTAGGTTTATAAATTGATCGTAAGCTTTTGTCATACTGCCTTCTTTCATAATTTCGAATTAAACTTCTAAAGTATTATACACCTTTTTTGCTAACAAAAAAAATAGGATTTATAATTTTTATATTAATATTTTTCGTTTTTTTTCATAAAAAACCACTTAAAAAAGCACTGGTTTTTCTGTATATTTAGCCAAGTTTAAAGGGGAAATTTTTTTCACAAAAAAACTAGTCCGAAGACCAGTTTTTTAATTTTTTTCTTTCATCTTATCTCTAGCGGCAGCCATCATTAGTTTCACCCTATTGACCTGGTTTACCTCACTGGCTCCTGGGTCGTAGTCGATTGCTACGATGTTAGCTTCTGGATAGACTTCTCTGATTTTTTTCATAACACCCTTGCCGGTAATGTGGTTTGGTAAGCATCCGAAAGGCTGGATGCAGACAATATTTGGAGCACCCGCCTCGATTAGTTCAACCATTTCACCAGCTAAAAGCCAACCCTCACCGGCTTGGTTACCAAGACTTGTAACCTCACTTGCCAAATCAGATATATCGTCAATATACTTTGGTTCATCGAAGTGAATACTTTCCTTAAGAGCCTTCCTAATCGGTTTTCTAAAGTTTTCTATTAGGACAATCCCCATGCGGGCAAGACTCGCATTTACCAGGCTTTTTCCGTAGAAATCTCTCTTCAATTCTGCATTTTTAAAGCAATAGAGGAAGAAATCTGTAAGGTCAGGAATAATTACCTCAGCACCTTCCGCCTCAAGTACATCTTGGAGATGGTTGTTGGCTTCTGGGAGAAATTTTACCAAAATTTCCCCAACTATACCTGCCTTTGGAATTTCCTTGTGGCAAACAGGGATTTCATCAAAATCTTTTACTATATCCTTTATGGCCTTCCTATATTTCGGCCTATCCATGGTCCTGATTTCTTCAGTAAGCCTTCTTATCCAAGTTTCCTTGAGCTTGTTGGTCGCATTCTCTTCTATTTCATAAGGTCTAGTCGCATTTGCCACCCTATTTAAAAGGTCTCCTAAGAGAATTGATCTTAAGATTTTTTTCATCAAAGGAATATTTTTGAAACTCAAAAGATCAAAACCCGGACTTTTTTCAATACCTTGGGCAGATAGGGCTATGACTGGGATATTTGGATAGCCAGCATCTTTTAAACCCTTTCTGATGTAGCCAACATAGTTAGACGCCCTGCATGCTCCACCTGTTTGGGTCATAAGAAGGGCAATTTTATCCGTATCATAACGACCAGAATTAACTGCCTCTAGCATTTGACCAACAACTGTAATTGACGGATAGCAGGAGTCGTTGTTTACGTATTTAAGCCCCTCATTGATAACATCCTTATCGATTTTATTCAAAAACTCAATCTTATAAGGAGAATCCTTGAAGGCTCCTTCCATAATCCTAAAGTGTTCCCTTGCCATTTGAGGAACTAGGATGGTATAGCCTTCCTCACGCATTTCCTTGGTAAATTCCTTGTAGTCGTACAAGTCATCGGTATCTTGGGTCTTAAATTCTAAGCCTTCAATTTTTTTCTGATTTAGGGCCTCAAGCAAGGACCTAATCCTAATTTTAACAGCTCCAAGGTTTGAAATCTCATCAATCTTTAAAAGCGTATAGATTTTGCCAGCAGATTTTAGGATATCCTCAACCTGGTCGGTTGTGACTGCATCAAGCCCACAACCAAAAGAATTTAGTTGGATTAATTGGAGATTTTTATTTCTCGCTACATAGGCACTGGCCCTATAAAGTCTAGCGTGGTAGGACCACTGGTCAAGGACCCTGAGCTTATTATTCAAATCATCGACATTGTAGGCAACTGCATCTTCAGAAAGGACAGGTATGTCCATGGACTCAATCAAGTCTGCTATGCCATGATTGATTTCTGGGTCTATGTGGTAAGGCCTACCGGCTAAGACTATGGCACTTAATCCTTTTTTGTTGACAAGGTCAATTATTTCCTTGCCCTTAATCCTAATCTCATCGTGGTAGGCTTGTTGAGCCTGCCAGGCTTTTTCTACTGCATTTTCGATGTGCTTTTTATTTAAAATATTACCCCTAAATTCGTAGCCATCGAAAACTTCCACCATTCTCTTTTTGATAATGTCTTCACTTTCAAATGAAATATAAGGGAAGAGATATTTTATGCCCTTTAAATCATCAACATTATTTTCGATTACATCTGGATAGCCAGACACAACTGGGCAATTCATGTGGTTTTTAGCCTTGTCGTACTGTTTGTATTCGTAAAAAACTGCCGGATAGAAAATCAAATCGGGTTTTTTTGCGATTAGGTTTTCCATGTGACCGTGAGTGAGTTTGGCTGGATAGCAGGCAGTTTCAGATGAAATCGAACCTAAGCCCTTTTCGTAAATTTCCCTGGTTGACTCATCTGATAGGACAATATCAAAGCCAAGGGCAGTGAAAAATTTGTGCCAAAATGGATAATCTTCGTAAATATTTAAAACCCTAGGGATGCCAACTCTCCCAAACCTAGCCTTTTGCCCCAGTGTTTCCCTCTTAAACAAGAGGTCGTACTTAAATTTGTACATATTAAGGTCGTCCTTGGACTTATCTAGCTTTATACCAGCACCTCTTTCGCACCTGTTGCCGGTGATATACCTCCTGCCATCGGAGAAAATATTGATAATCAAGGCACAGTTGTTGGTACAACGGCCACATCTGGTTGATTTTTGCTGGTAGGAAAAATTTTCAAGATCAGCAAGGCCTGCTAGCTTAGATGTGCCTGTGGACTTATCTTTGGCAATTAGAGCCATACCCATTGCCCCCATGAGCCCTGCAATTTCAGGCCTAGTCACATTTCTTCCTGACAATTTCTCAAAGGCTCTGAGGATAGCATCTCCATAAAAAGTGCCACCTTGGACTACAATATTTTCCCCAAGAGTCTTGGGATCTCTGATTTTAATTACCTTTTGGATGGCGTTTTTAATTACCGAATAGCAAAGACCAGCAGCTATATCTGCCACTTCTGCCCCTTCTTTTTGGGCTTGTTTGACCTTGGAATTCATAAAAACTGTGCAACGAGAACCTAAATCAGCAGGTTCTTTGGACCTTATTGCCTCTGCTTGAAATTCTTTTACATCCATAGAAACAGATGCGGCAAAGGTAGATAAAAATGACCCACACCCAGAAGAGCAAGCCTCGTTTAGCTGGATAGAATCAATGACCCCATCCCTAATGTGCATAGCTTTCATATCCTGGCCACCTATATCTAGGATAAAATCAACATGAGGATTGAAAAATTTCGCTGCCCTGTAGTGGGCAATTGTCTCAACCTCACCATTATCAACGTGAAGGGCGTTTTTTATAAATTCTTCCCCGTAGCCACAAATCCCAGATGAAGCTATGTGAGCCTTAGGATTTTTTCTCTTGTAGCCTTCTTTTAGCATGTCGATGCAGACTTCTAGGGGATTTCCCAGATTCATCCTGTAATCATCAAGGAGAATTTCCATATCTTTTGACAGCCAAACCATCTTTGAAGTTGTAGATCCTGCGTCAATGCCGACGTAGATTGGCCCTTCGTAGTCTTTTAAATCTCTATATTTTACCCTAGAAGTCTGGTGTCTTTTTTTGAATTCTTGGTATTCTTCTTCCGACTCAAAAAGAGCTTCAAGTCTCTTTGTAACTTCCTTTTCACCTTCACGACCAGTCTCTATTTTTTCAATTATTTCCTTGATTTTAACTAATTTTTCACCTTCGCTTGATAAAATCGCAGCCCCCTTGGCAACGTAAACTTCAGCGTCCTCTGGTGTATAAAACTTGTTAAATTCTTGGCCAAGAGTCTCTATAAAACGCTCTCTAAGGGCAGGCTGGAAGTGGAGTGGTCCACCCAAAAAAGTGACATTGCCCCTAATTGGTCTACCACAGGCGAGGTTTGAAATTGTTTGGTTTACAACTGACTGAAAAATTGAAATAGCAATATCTTCCCTAGTTGCGCCTTGGTTCATCAAGGCCTGGATGTCAGTTTTGGCAAAAACCCCACACCTAGATGCGATTGGGTAAATTTTCTGATATGATTTGGCTAATTCATTTAGGCCAAGAGCGTCAGTATCAAGGAGGGATGCCATTTGGTCGATAAAAGCGCCTGTACCTCCAGCACAAATGGAATTCATCCTTTGCTCAACAGAACCAGAAAGATAGGTGATTTTTGAATCTTCTCCCCCTAGTTCGATTAAAACATCAGTTTCAGGTATAAATTCCTTGATGGCCCTAGTTTCGGCTATAACTTCTTGGACAAAGTCGGCTTCGATTAGGTCAGCAAGAAACATTCCACCAGACCCTGTCACAGCCACAGTCACCATATCGTCCTTGAATTTTTCACCAGCATCTGCCAAGACTTTTTTTACAGTTTCCCTCACATCAGACTTGTGGCGGGTATATACAGAATATATTGTATTAAATGAATCGTCAGTTATAACCAGCTTCACTGTTGTAGAACCAACGTCTAACCCCATATGTAAAGTCATATTCTCCCTCTCTATTTAAAAAAATAGTATTCATTATTTATATTTATGAAATATCTACGTATATTTTTTCTTGTTTTTCCTATATCCTCCCTAATTACTTGGGTAAATATACTTATATTATACCATTAATTAAATATAGTAAAGCTCTTTACAAGCTAGATATATAGCTGTTTTTGAAATACATCCCTCTCTAAAGAAATTTTAACAAGCCCATATATAGATTATTCCATTAAAAATCTTATTAACTATCTATCATATATGAATTTAATTTTTATACACTAGTTATTCTTTATAGGTTAAAAAAAAGACCTAATCATATGATTAAGTCTCCTAAAAAACAAATCGCCTTTATTCTATCCCACAAGCATCCTTGGCGAGCCTGTCGACTAGGTCGTTATATTTGTCGTTTGAGTGGCCCTTGACTTTTACAAAGGCAATCTCAATTTGTTTTTTTCTGTCATTGATAAAGGCCTTATAAGACTGAGTTAGGTCGTTGTTTGCCTTCCAATCACCTTCTGCCCAGGCTTGGATACCTTGGTAGTCGTGGTGGATGAGAATTTTTTTATAGGCTTTTTCTATGGCAAGGTCGATAGCAAGTTCGCTCGCCTTGACTTCTCCAGCCACATTCCTGTGTGTGTAGTAGGAATCTGTGTAGGCTTTTTTGTAATATTGCTCTTCGCCATCCTTGATTAGGACAACTCCTGCTCCGTAGGTTTTTTCTGGCAAATTATAAGAACCGTCCACATAAGCAACTACAGTGTCATCACAAACTTCGATTTTCTTTTCAGCCCCTTCCATAAAAGCTATGGCCTCATCCTTGGTCTTAAAAGATTTGTAGATTGCTCCAGAAAACCCCTTTACTTCCTTAAGACAAGAATCCCAGGATGTGTAGAGCCCAGGATTTCTGCCCTTTCTTACTGCGTAATATTTCATTTATTTATACTTTCTTTATTTGCCCAGTAGGTTACTTGACCAGGTCCAACTGTAAAGACGCCGTTTCCGTTTTCATCGATAGTAATTTCTTCATTTTTTCCTGAAAGGTCTACATAGGTTGCACCAGCTTCACTTTCTCCAACGAACATTTGTTTTTCTGCCATATCCTTGATAGAGATTAAAACTGCTAGTGGCTTATGGTCATCATCGCCTCGTCTGACCCAACCAACCACAGATGGATGATCGAAATAATCGTCCTCTTCTCCGTAGTTATAGGCCTTTCTAGCGGCCATCATCCTATCAAGCATATCTTTTTGTGGGTCTTTTTTTACAGGGCCAATTAGGCCATAATAATCACCCGCAAAGATACATGGGTATCCATCTTTTCTTAGCAAAATCAAAGCATAGGCTATTTCCTTAAACCAGTCTTCTACCCAAGATTCCAGAGCCTGGCCTGGTTGGGAGTCGTGGTTGTCAACAAAGGTTACAGCCTGGGATGGAAACTCCTTGACAACTGTCCCGTCAAAGATTTTTCTCATATCATATTCGCCCATGGACTTGCTGGCCTCCGCCATATGAAAATGCAATGGCACGTCAAATAAATCTATCTTGTAATCTGAGTTTTGGAGGTAATCTTCAATGGCACCTGTATTGTATTGCCAAAATTCTCCAAATAAGTAAAACTTATCTTCGCCTAAATTTGCATAAATGTGTTTGGAAAGGTCATAAATAAAGTCACCTGAGATGTGCTTTAGGGCATCATACCTAAATCCATCTACCTTGGTGGTTTTGATGAACCATTCAACCCACTTAAAAATCTCCTCACGGACTTCTGGGTGGTTGTGGTCTATATCGCAGTTCATTAGGTAATCGAAATTGCCTTTTTCGTTAGAAACGTCTTGGTCCCAGTATTTGCCATCACCAAGAATCCTATAAATCGCTGAAGTTTCGCTCTTAGCATCGTAATCTATCCCTGTAAAATGGTAGTAGTGCCATTTCATGTCAGAATATTTGTTATTCCTGCCTGCAAAATCAAAACCTGTCCATCCTTCGATTTCTAATTCGCCTGAGACGTCTTTTTCCCTGTTATTTTGGTCAACCATCACAGCCTTGAATTTCTCTTTATAATCAGCACTGCCCTTGTGGTTTAAAACTACATCTGCGTAGGATTTTATCCCTGCTTCATGGAGGTCTGCTATGGCTTTAATTAATTCATCCTTGGTCCCATACTTAGTCCTAATTGTACCTTTCTGATCAAATTCTCCTAAGTCCCAAAGGTCGTAGATTCCATAACCTACATCATTAGAACCCCCACCTTTACAGGCTGGTGGAAGCCAGAGGGCATCTATACCTGCTTTTTTTAGGTCCTTGGCATCTCTTGAAAGATTTTTATAAAAATTTCCAGACCCATCTGTGTCCCATTCAAAAGATTGCATCATTACTTCATTTGCCATACTTACTCCTTACAAATATCAATTGACTTAGATGCACCAATCCTAGATGCACCTGCTTTAATCATTGCTAGGGCCTCATCTCTAGTGTGGATTCCCCCACTTGCCTTAACTTTTGCCTTATCTCCAACAGTTTCTGCCATTAATTTCACATCAGCTACAGTCGCTCCTCCTGTAGAAAAACCAGTAGAAGTCTTTACAAAGTCAGCTCCTGCCGCCACAGATAGTTCACAAGCCTTGATTTTTTCTTGGTCTGTCAAAAGACAAGTTTCTATAATTACCTTTAAAATATTGTTGCCAATAGCTTTTTTTATCTCTCGGATTTCCTCTTCTACATAGGCATAGTCCTTATCCTTAAGCCTTGCTACATTAATTACCATATCAATTTCACTAGCCCCGTCTTCAATAGCTTTTTTTGCCTCAAAAACCTTGGCATCCTTGGCCATAGCTCCTAAAGGAAAACCGACAACTGCTGCGATTCTCACATCCTTGTTATAATCTCTTATAAGTTTTACATTAGATGAATTTACGCAAACTGAATAAAAATCGTTGGCGATGGCCTCATCAACTAGGGTCTTTATATCCTTGGCACTTGCATCGGCCTTTAAATTTGTGTGGTCTATATATTGGTTAAGCTTCATTTTCTTCCTTCTTTTCGTATTCTATCAGGGCAAGAGTTAGGTCATCTGCCATGGCCTGCCAATTGTAGGATGTGACCTTCTCATTTACATAAGCTAATTCGCTAGTTTCTGAGAAAGTATCCTTGAGCCTTTCAAGCCCAAACTCATTGCCTTCTTCGTTTTTAGCTTCAATCGCCCCATCTGTGTAAAATAAAATTTTATCTCCTGGGTGTAAGTCTAAATTCTTTTCTATATATTCGTCAGGTTCAATTATATTTGAAATCATCCTACCTGTTACAAGGAGGTATTCAGCTTCGTTCTTGGCCTTAGAAAAAATAAGTGGTGGACAATTGTGGCCAGCATTTGAAAAGGCAAGGCTATTATTTTTGAAATCAAAAATTCCCAACCAGGCTGTAAAATATTGGCTAGAGTCAATATGGAGTCTGGTAAATTTTTTCCTTAGGTTTAGGAAAACCTGACTTGGGGTAAAGTCTGGGTGCTTATCAAAAATCGCACTCATTGACACTTTCAAAAACATAGTCATAATCGAAGCCTTGACCCCGTGGCCCATCACATCTGCTATATAAAAAGCTACCCTATTTTCATCAATTTTTATCAAATCATAGAGGTCGCCAGACACATCGTCTGCTGGATTATAGATACCAGATAGGCTTATTTTGCCGTATGTCCCGTTTTTAGGGAGGATTGAAGATTGGATTCGCCTTACAAAACGTATATCATCTAACATGGCCTTGTTGGCATTATATAGGTCGATTTTAAGGATAGATTCGCTTGTGATATCCCTATAAACCTCGATAGTGCCTGTAAAGGTGTCTCCAAGATAAATCGGACTTGACTTTATAGAATAATATTTGCCATCTATTAGCTTCTCTTCAATCATGGTTGTATCTGTAACAAGACTATTAGAATTAGAAATAATTAGGTCGATGTTTTCGTCGAGGTAGACTTTTAGTTTGGGACTTTTTTTGAGGGCGTCTTTTAGGGCATCGTTAATAAAGGCGACTTCGCCCCTATCGTCAATAATCCTTACCCAATCATCCATAGAATTTAGGATAAAAAAATTTATATTCCTATTTGTATTTTCTAGCAAATTTTTATCCATGGCTACCCCTTTACATTCTATTATAACTATATACTATTAGATATTTTCTGCAATTACTTTTACCAAGAGAAAAAGACCAGGAACTGAATTTCTCCAGTTCCTAGCCTTCTTATAGGGATGAGTTTAATTTTTCCATGTATTTTTCTACCATCTTTATGAGTTCTTTTAATTCTTCTATTAATTTTAAAAGCTCTCTTCTCTTCTTTGGGCTCATCTGCTTGGTTTTTACATAATTTTCTGCAAAAGATATAAGGTTCTTTGATCTTTTTACAGATTTATTAAGTTTTTGATAAGATTTTCTTAGACGAATTTTTTCTTCTCTTTTTTTCAAATTTAATTTTGAAAAATCTATTAAATCGTCATTTGATTCTTCTTTATCACTTGGAGAGTTTGGAATATCCTGCTTGTCTTTTTGCTTGTTTTCTGGTTTTATTTGAGGTCTGTTTTCGTTTCCTTTTTCAGGATGGTTTTCAGGCGTTTTTTCCGGTGCCTTTTCTGGTGCTTTCTCAGGCGCTTTTTCTGGTTTATTTTCTGGTGTCTTTTCTGGAGCTTTTTCCGGTTTATTTTCTGGTGTCTTTTCTGGTGCCTTTTCTAGCCTTTTATTATCAGATGGCTTATTACCTTTAACCTTTTTCATAAAGTCGATTTGGGCTTTTAGTTTTTCTATTTTTTGATCTAAAGCTTTTATTTCTCCTTCTAAGGTCTTAAGCTTGGCTAAGTCTTCTGATTTTTCTAAAGTCTCGATGTGACTCTTTATTTCATCAATTTCTTTTTTATCTTTTTTTACCTGATCTTTTGCCCTTTGGATTTCTTCAACTTTTGGGTTGCCCAAACTTTCTCTCATTTTTCTGAGTTTTTCATCTTCTTTTTCTAAGCTTCTAAACTTTTCTAGTTTGGTATCTAAGTCTTTTTTAGCTTCTTTAGCTTTTTCTTCCAAGGATTTTAGGACTTGATTATTGGCCTCACCTTTTTTCTTATTTTCCAAAAATTCTCTAAATTCTTTTAGGGCAGCTAGGGAATTTGTTTTTGTTTCATATGTCTGCTTAGCTGAAACAAGTTGGTCATTTTTTATATATTCTAGTTTTCTTTTTAGGGATTTTTTTTGACCGGCATACTTATTTAATTCTCCCACTATAGCCTTTTTCCTTTGGTCATGAATTGTAACTAAGTTTTGTAGGTAGGCCTTATTTTCTTTGGCAAAACTATTGGTAGGGTCAGCTAAAATCTTTCTCAACCATTCAGCTGTAGCCTTTGATTTTTCGATTTCTCTTTGCTTATTAGCTTCGCTTTCATGGTATTCTTCATAATCCTTTATAGCCTGGTCTTTTTCCTTAATGCATTGTTGCAATTCTTTGTAAGCATCTTCTACTTCTTGGGCCTTAGTTTTTTGGAGACCTTCAAGCTGATCATCTTTAATTATTTGGTTTTTGTAATTTGTTTCATATTCAAGACCTAATTCTTCTTTTTTATAGATGTTGTTTTTTTCATCTCTTTCTGCTTCGCTTTTTGCCAAGTCTTTTTTATTTGCTTCAATTTCTGCATTCTTTTTTTCTAGGTCTTTTTCTGTACTCTCATACTTTTGATCAGTAGTTTTAGCTTCTGTTAGGGATTTTTCCTTAAATTCCTTATAGGCCTGACTTTTTGCCTTTTCTGGATTTTCCTTTTCGAATTCTTTGAAAAATTCTTCTAGGGCCTTTTTTTGGCCGTAAACTTGGTAAAATTCCTTTTCTTTTTCTTCTAATTCTTCTTTTAATTTCTTTTCTTTTTGTTGAAACTCACCATGGTGATTTTCTGCTATTTCATATTCATTTTTTAATTTTTTGACTTTTTCACTGTTTGCAAAGTCTAGGTTTTTACTTGGATTTGCCTTTTCATCTTCATAGGCTTTTTGTGCTTGGTTGAAAGTTTTTTGCGCTGAATCAAGGTCTGTTTCTGCTTGCTTCACCTTTGAATCTAGATCTGCCAAGAGTCCTTCAAGGTCTTTTATTTTTTGATCCTTAGCTAGAATTTCTTCATTAGACTTTAGGTTTTCTTCGATTTTGGCAAGTTTATCCTTATCTTGCTGGATTTCTTCTTGAATTTTTGAAGCATCTTTCTTTGCTTGGTCTAAGTCTTTTTCAAGATTTGTTCTTTGGTTTTGCAAAGCACTTAATCTTTCCTTAGCCAATTCTAAATCTGACTTTGTTTTCTCTATCATATTTGTAGACTCATCTGCTCTTGCTGATTCAATTCCCCCGATAAATGGCAGGACTGATGCCATTAATAAGCTTGTAACTATAACTCTTTTCTTCATTTTTTTCTCCTAAAAATTTTATATTCCTATAATAAAATATAGGATGTTAAATTTAGATAAAGAAAATCAATTTTTTTAAAAAATTTTACTAAATTGAAAGTGATTTTAGTTTTTAATCTATTTTTAATCCAGGAAGTAAGTGAGATTTTTTTCAAAGAAAAAACACCCCCTAAGGGGTGCCCTTTATTTAAATTATAATCTAAATAAACCAAGCCCATAGCCGCGAAAATGGGCTTTTAAGCTTAAACTAGTTCGATAATAGCGCGTTCAGATCCGTCGCCTCTTCTTGGTCCTAGTTTTAGTACTCTTGTGTATCCACCATTTCTGTCTTCGTATTCTGGAGCGATTTCAGAAAATAGTTTTTGTACAAGTTTTGGCTCGTATAGATAGCTTGCTGCTTGTCTTCTTGTGTGAAGTGTGTTTCTCTTTCCTAGAGTGATCATCTTATCAGCCATTTTTTGTGTTTCTTTAGCTCTTGTAAGGGTAGTTTCAATTCTACCGTGTTCAAGTAGTGAGCCCACTAGGTTTCTAAGCATAGCATTTCTATGGTCTGTTCTTCTACCAAGTTTTCTTTTGCCTGCCATATTTCCTCCTATTCATCTTTTAAGGAAAATCCAAGTTCATGGATTTTATCTATTACTTCTGTTAGTGATTTTTTACCGAAGTTTTTGATTGTCTTTAAGTCTGATTCTGAAACTTTTATAATATCTGCCACTGTATTGAAGCCTGCTCTTTTGAGGCAGTTGAATGATCTTAATGAGAAGTCTAGTTCTTCGATTGTTTTGTCTAGTTCTTCATTAATATCTTCTTCTTCGACTTCTTCTTCTACTACAATTTCCTCTGGTGGGAATTTCTTTCCTGGTAGTTCCTTGAAGAATGAGAAGTTATCAATTAGGATTGAGGATCCTTCTGCTAGGGCTTCTTGTGGAGAAACTGTTCCATTTGTCCATACTTCTATGATTAGCTTATCAAAGTCTGTTGATTCTCCTACCCTGGTATTTTCAACAGTAAAGTTTACTTTTTCTACTGGGGTAAAGGATGAATCTATAGCGATAGTTCCTATAGGATCTTTTTCATCTTTATTGTCTTCAGATATCCTATAGCCGTTTCCATTTGTAACATCCATGGCAATTAGTAATTTACTTTTATCGTTTACTGTTGCTATATAGTGGTCTGGATTGGCTATTTCAACTAAGGCATCTTCTTTTATATCTTTAGCTGTTACTATCTTTGGTCCTTCAATTTCAAGAAATAAGGTCACATCTTCGTCTGAATGTTTTTTTACATTTAGACCTTTGATATTTAGAATTATTTCTGGAACGTCTTCAACTACTCCATCAATTATAGAAAATTCATGAAGCACTCCATCGATTAGTATTTTTGAGACGCTAGAACCAGGTAAGGATGATAAGAGCACCCTTCTCATGCTGTTTCCAATGGTTGTACCATATCCTCGCTCAAGTGGATATAGGGCGAATTTTCCGTAGTGGTCTTCTTCGTTTATATCCAATATCTCTATATTAGTTTCTATTTTATCGATCATGGTAGCTCCTTAGTTCTAACTATTATTTAATCCTACTTAGAGTAGAACTCTACTATCATACGTTCTTCAACTGGAATGTCGATTTCTTCTCTTGTTGGGAACTTTTCTACTTTCACTTTTAGGTTTTCTATGTCGCTGTTTAACCATTCAACTACACCAAAAGCAGCATTCACTTCTTTGATAGCTTTAAATAGTGCACTTGATTTAGATTTTTCTCTAACTTCGATTACATCGCCTTCTTCTACTAAGTATGATGGGATGTCTACTTGCTTACCATTTACTAATAAGTGACCATGAGTTACGATTTGTCTTGCTTCTCTTCTTGTTCTAGCAAGGCCTGATCTGAAGGCTATATTGTCTAGTCTTCTTTCACAAAGGATGATAAGTTGTTCACCTGTTTGACCCTTCATTCTGCTGGCTTTGTCGTAGTAACCTCTAAATTGTTTTTCACTTACTCCGTAAATGAATTTTGCTTTTTGTTTTTCTCTTTGTTGCATACCATATTCAGATAGTTTGCTTCTTCTTTTTGGAAGAGCTCTATTTGAAGAACCTGTGTATCCTAGGTAGGCTGGAGAAATTCCTAAAGCTCTCGCTCTTTTATATACTGGATCTTTGCTTACTGCCATAATATCTCCTTATTAAACTCTTCTTCTCTTTGGTGGTCTACAACCGTTGTGTGGGATAGGTGTTACATCTTTAATCATTGTAACTTCAAGTCCTGCTGCTTGTAGACTTCTGATTGCTGCTTCTCTTCCTGAACCTGGTCCTTTTACATAAACTTCTACAGTTTTTAGGCCTTGGTCTATAGCAATTTTTGCTGCAGTTTCAGCAGCTTCTCCTGCTGCGAATGGAGTAGATTTTCTACTTCCTCTAAAGCCTAGTTGTCCTGCGCTTGCCCAAGAGAGTGCGTTTCCTTGCATATCAGTAAGTGTTACCATTGTATTATTGAATGTTGAAGAAATGTGAGCTTGGCCACGTTCAACATTCTTTTTAACTCTTCTTCTACCTTTGGTAGATTTTTTTCCTTTTGGAGCCATCTATTAACCCTTTCTGCTTTTTCTTGTTCTTGCGTTGTT
>NZ_CAUPFR010000016.1:0-23824 GCF_963510575.1 uncultured Anaerococcus sp.
CTATTCTCCCGCTGCGACGGCAAGAATGAAATCAAACACTTCTCGCATGGTCTCACCTCCTCTCATGCTATGAGTGTTGATGATAACATTTATATTATACTTCAAAATTACTAAATTATTACATTAGCATATATGCACTCAATAATTTCCCAACAAAACAAAAAACTCCCAAGTCGGGAGTTTTTCTTTACTAATTTTATTTTTCGAAATCTGCTTTAAATTGTGGTGCAAAAGCTTTCATTTCTGCTTCTACATCAGAATTTGGATTTGATAGGATTTCTTCAAGTTTGCTTGCAATGTCGTTGTAGGCTTGTTGGCTGCCTGGAACAAGTGGTCTTGAGAATAATTTTTCACTCGCTGGTGCAAGGATTTTTGGAATTACAGAATCAGCATTCTTGTAAGAATCATCTTCAACTGCTGATTTTCTAGCTGGCATGTAACCTGTTGCTAAACCGAATTTGATTTGGCTTTCCTTGCTTGCTAGGAATTTAAGGAACTTAAATGCTGCGTCTTTTTGTTCATCGCTTGCGCCGTCAAACATATAGATGTTTGTACCTTGTTGAACTGCTTTTTCTGCAGGATATGCTTGAGCTGCGTATTTGAATTTACCCTCAACACCTTCTTTTACATATACTTCACCAGCGTTTGAACCGATGTAGCCAGCTAATTGTTGGTTTGCAAATGGGCCTGATAGGTATTGGTCAGTACCAGCTATTCTAAAGTAACCTTCTTTGATACCATCTAGGTAATATTTGATTGCCTCAATTGATTCAGGGCAAGTAACGTCTAAGTCTGGACCAAAGTCGATTCCCTTGTTCTTTAGGTAGGTTACATAAAAGTTAGAAAGTGAATCCCAACCAAAGGCTGGTATATTTTTTGCAGCTTTGATTTTTTTAGCAGCTTCTTTTAGCTCATCAAAGTTTGTTGGATTTTTAATGCCTAGTTCATCAAAGATGTCTTGGTTGTACCATAAAACTTCTGTTGATTTGTTAAATGGAATACCGATGATTTTGCCATCTTGTTCGATTTCATCTCTTACACCTTGGAAGATATCATCATAATCTTCGATACCATTTTCACCCTTAACTCTATCTGTAAGGTCAGCTACCATACCAGCTTCAGAAAATTGTAGCATCCAGTCTGGATAAGCTTGGGTAATAGTTGGTAAATCTTTTGGTGATTGCATAGTTGCAACTAGGATTTGGTTAAGATCTCCGTAGCCACCTTGGTGTTGGAGAGTGATTTTAACGTCTGGATTTTCCTTTTCAAAATCTTTTACAAGACTCTCTAAAGCATCGCCTTGTCCGCCACCCATAGCGTGCCAGAAAACTACTTCTGTTTGACCTTCTTTAGCAGGTTCTTTATCTTTGTTTTCTTCTGCTTTTTCTTCTACTTTTGCCTCTTCTTTTGGAGCTTCTTCTTTGGCCTTGTTGCCACAAGCTGAAAACATTCCAATAGATAGGACTAAAGCTGCAAGTAATGTTAATTTTTTCTTCATTTCTTCCCCTTTAAAAAAATTTTACCTAAGTTTGTTACAAGCAAACTCATCATTCTTACATTTAATATATACCCTTAAAAGTTATTTTATTCAATCCTTATCCCTTAATTCCTCCAAAAGATACTCCCCTTAGGATTTGCTTCCTAAAAATGAAGTAAAGGATTAAAATTGGAAGGACAGTGATGGTTGATGCTGCCATTTGAAGGTGGATTAATTGACCAGCTTCTGTTGCAAAGGCAGATAAACCATTTGAGATAAGTCTCATATTTTTGGTATTTGTAACGAGGATTGGCCACAAGAATGAATTCCAACCTGTAATAAAGTTTAAAAGTCCAATTGTAAATAGACTTTGCTTGCACATCGGAATCATGACCTTTCTTATAAATTCAAAATCACTTGCCCCGTCAACCTTTGCCACATTGTAAAACTCTCTTGGGACAGATTTTAAAAATTCCTTCAAGTAGAAAATATAAAATACTGATGCCATAAAAGGAATTATTAGGGCAACATAGGTGTCTAGAAGCCCAAGTTTTGCAATTGTTGAGTAGTTGGTAAAAATAATTATTTCAAAAGGTACCATCAAAAGAGCTAGCATAAAGTTTTGGAGCATATTTTTGCCCTTAAAGTTCATAAAGTTTAGGGCAAAGGCTGCAAGCACTGTTGTGGTCAAAGTTCCTAGCGTATTTATCAAAGAAACAAAAACTGTATTGACAAAATATCTCGCAAAAGGAGCTGCCTTCATAGCCTCGGCAAAGTTTACAAATTGTGGACTTGCTGGCAAAAGTTTTGGTGGTATAGCTGTTACTTCGCTAAAACTCATCAAAGCTGATGAAATCATATAAATAAAAGGAAAGAGAGTTACAGCTGCCATTAATACTATAAATATAAAAGCTAGACCTTTAAAAATCTTCTTCATCGCTTACCTCGCTATCTTTCTTATGATTGCCCTTTGGACAAAGGTCATAACTAAGAGGAATAGGAACAAAAGTACAGCAGCTGCCATGGCTTGGCCATAACGATACTCCACATAGAATTTTTTGTAGATATAATATACTGCAGTAATTAGCCTATTTCCAACACCTGCCTTACCATTAAAGAGGGCGAAAATTTGGTTATAAACCTTAAAGCTTGCTATAAAACTTGTCAAAAACAAAAAGGTAATTATATTTGTTAGCTGTGGAAGGGTGATTTTCTTAAATTGCTCCCAACCTGTCGCCCCAAAGGTATCGGCTATCTTGTAATAATCCTTGTCAATACCTCTTAAGCCAGCAAGGATTACTATAATATTAAAGGCTAGGCCGTTCCACACACCAAAGATGATGGCAGAGAGCATATTGTAATCAGGATTATTTAAAAATTCTATAGGCCCTATTCCAATAAAGGATAGCATGTGGTTAATAAAGCCATATTGGCCATTAAATAAGTACCTAAATACTATACCTACAGCGATTACACTGGTTAGGTAAGGTATAAAGAAAATTGTCTCAAAAAACTTGTTGCCCCTTATTTTTTCATTCAAAATCAAGGCTATAAACATTGAAATTATAATAGATAAAGGCACAACTGTAATCGAATATATAAGGGTATTTTTCATGGCAAGGATAAATAATTTGTCATGAAAAACTGCTGGAAAGTTTGCAAATCCAACAAATTGTGGTTTTAGGATGTTATTGCTGTGGACAGCCATATAAAAAGTCCTAAAGAGTGGATAAACGTTAAAAATTAATATAAAAACCAGGGAAGGTAGAAGGAAGAGCCAAGCCTTGTTGGTAGACTCTGCCCTGTAGGTCATTTTCTTTTTCATTAGTAGACCCTTTCCCCATCTTCTGTAAAGAGGTAAATTGCCTTGTGGTCAACTGCCACCTTAATTCTATCTTTTGGATTTATATCAAGGGCAGAATCAACAACCATCCTTGAAGCTTGGCCATTTAAAGTAAAGTGGAGGATCATATATCTACCAATCATCTCACGAGATTCTACTTCTATTTCCAAGTCACCATTAGGATCTAATTTGAAATGCTCAGGTCTTATGCCAACTTGGTAAGACCCAGCATTTAGGTCTGCTTTTTTTCTTGAATCAATTAATTTATCTTTTTTAATAGCTAGGCTGCCATTTACAAAGGCATCGCTCTTATTTTCAACATCATAAACATTTATTATTGGGTTTCCAATAAATTTGGCCACAAAAAGGTTGGCTGGTTCTAAGTAAAGATTTTGTGGAATATCGTATTGTTGAATGACTCCCTTATCCATTAGGGCGATGTAGTCGCTGATTGATAAGGCTTCTTCCTGGTCGTGGGTTACAAAAATTGTAGTAACCCCTACAGTTTTCACTATATTTCTAATCTCTTCCCTGATAGATAATCTAAGTCTAGCATCCAAGTTTGAAAGGGGTTCGTCTAGCAAAAGTGTCTTTGGATTTTTAACCAAAGCTCTCGCTATAGCCACCCTTTGCTGTTGACCACCTGATATTTCCTTTGGTTTTTTGTTTTGAATATCGGTTATATAGGTTAAATCCATATATTTTTGGGCAAGCTTAATTGCCTCTTCTTTTTTAATCTTTTTTTCACCTACAACTAGGGGGAAAATTATATTTTCGAGGACAGTCATGTGTGGATATAGGGCGTAATTTTGGAAAACCATGCCAATATCACGGTCTTTTGGGTGTTTGTTGACGATTGATTCGCCATCAAAAGCTATATCTCCATCTGTTGGGTCTAGGATACCTGCGATTATGTTTAGGATTGTGGATTTTCCACAACCACTAGGTCCTAAAAGTGTTACCAAGGCACCATCTTCGATATCAAGGTTAACAGACTTTAGGGCCTCATAACCATTGTCGTAAATTTTCTTCAAGTTTTTGATTTTAATCATATAAACCTCTTTTTCATATTAATGGAAATCTCAATAGTAGGTACAACATTACAACCATCAGGGCAATACCTATAACAGTAAAAGCATCAATTTGCTTTTGCAAAGCCAAAATCACAAGCGAAATAGATAATAAAAATAACAATAAATAGAATTGCATAAATAAGTCGCTATTTGGATTTATTATAGCTATGACCAAGCAAATGGCTCCAATAAAACCAGTAACTCCACTTACATAGGCAGATAATTTTCTGCCTTCTATTAGGAAGTTAATCAGGCTAATTACAGCAACTACCGTAAAGATTGGCATAAACATATTTTTTATTATATCAATCATTTAAACCTCTCTACTTGTATTATAACATATCTTTATAAAAATTTAACAAAAAATGAGAGGTTGTTAAAATAACAACCTCTATTTCTTATTTTTTAATCAAAAGGTCTGATCTAATGTAGCCAGTTTTGCCATTGACAGTTACCCTATTCCAACCTTCGGTTTCTCCAAGGTTTAAAATCTCATCATCTGGACTAGCTTGACCGACTACAGCTGAATTTACTGATGGTGCTAGACGCATATTTACAGTGTCTGCCACCTTAAATTCAAGGCCTTCTGCAAGTTCTTCCTTGACTTGGTCGGAAACATTTTCTTCGCCATTTGCTTTTGTTTCTTTTTCATTTTCTGAGTTTTCAGTTTTTTCTTCTTTTTCTTTTGGTTTTGCTTCTTCAACTACTTCAGTTTCAGCATTTTCAGGATGTCTTACTGATTTATATGAATCATCCATACATCCTGTTAGGCTTAAGATAAGACCTAAGGCTAAAATCGCACTTAATTTTTTCATTATTTACCTCCAAAAAGGTCATCAAGTTCACTATCTTCGTAAACATAGTCTGAGATTATGATTCCCTCTATATCTGCGCCTGTTTTTTCAAGTTGGCTAATAGATTCTTCGATTAGGGATGATTTGGCATTTGCCTCTGTGCTGAAAATCGCTGTCTTATCGGCAAGACCACAAAATACATTAGCTTCAGCTATATCTATGTTTTCCTTGGCATTTATAAAAACATAGTCATACCTGTCCTTGCAATCAGCAAAGAAATTAGAAATTGCTGATGGTTCTAGGAACATATCCTCGTATTCTGATACTCTTCCAGTCATTAGTAAATGAAGGTTGTCGCTTTCTCTGACTATGACATCGTCAATCCTAAAATCGCCTAAAAGGCAATCTACAAAGCCCCTTTTGTTATAATAACCTTTCATTTCTTCGAGTTCATCTGCTCTAAGGTTGGCATCTATAAGGAGAATCCTCTCGTTTTCTTCTGATAAATGCTTTGCCATTATATAAATGGAATCCAATTTCATTGTCCTATCGTCAGTGGCTGTAAAGGCTATGACTGCATCATCTACTCCCAGTTTGCTAGTTAACTTGTCTTCTAGGTTATAAAAGGCTTGGAGGAGGATTTCCTTACTTTCATCAGCTTTATTTCTTCTAAACATCTAGTGCTCCTCTCTGGTATTTTGGAAGTTTGCCTAAAACTTCAAGCTTATTTGCATCTTCTGCTACTGCCTTTTTTTCACTCGCCTTACTTGCCATGGCTATTTCATTTTTATCGATTATCCTTGTTGAGGCAAAGTCTTCTAAATCTTCTACAGGCTCTAAAGGTCTGGTTTCTTCCTTGATTTGTGTTGTTTCTTCTGGGTTTTCTATTTGATCAGGATTAGTTTCTCCAAGTTCATCTTCGAAATCATCATCAAAGTCTTCTACAAATACATCTTCTTCATTTTCTTCGATGAGTTTTTTGTTTTTTTTGACTTGATCACGAGCCTTTAGCTCTTCATTTTTGTTCTCCTTGCCAAGTCTCTTTTTAAGTTTGTGATTATATCGACTTACTGATACCAAGGAGATTATTAAATAGATTACAAAGCCTGCACCACCTGCATATATAGCGTAGTTAATGGTATTGTCAATGGCAATCCCATTTTGATAGGCATATTCCATTACATCTGCACCTGTGTTATAGATGTTGTTTATGACAGTTTTTGATAGGTCTGCATATTCATCAGCCAAATCTTCAGCTCTTTGCTTATTGGTATCAGTTACTGAAATTTCAATGATTGGAGAGCTTGCAATTGGGGTTAGTTTTAGCTTGTTGTCAAGCTTTGATATAGGCCAATTTATTTTTAGGTTCTCTAAAGTTCTCTCTTTAATAGCCTTAGAATTTAAGGTTGCTGCAAAACCTTCAGCAGGGTTTTTCTCTGTCATGTTTTCTACAGAAGTAGTGACAAGTTTGCTAGACGCCCTATATTCCTTATAGCCTGCGAAATTCAAGCCAAAATATACGATCATGGCTACAATTACACCAGCTATAATAGATGAAAGAAACGCTGTAAACTTCGATTTTCTATTTTCCATTATATCCTCCAAAATCTCTAGCACCCTTAAGCATCATTTCTCTTGCTCTTTCTTTTTTGATTTCTCTAAGCATTTCCGGGTGCGAATACAGAAAATACCTTATATAAAACTTGTAAAACCTAGGAAAGAGTGCCCTGGCTAGAGCTCCCTTGTCGTAGAAATATTTTTCATCAAATCCTTTAAACCAAGTTGAATCATCGTTATAAACCTTGGCGATAAGACTTGTATTTGTCCTAACTCTTAAGCCTTTTCTAAGGGCGGATAGGATAAAAATCGAATCCTCTCCACTTCCCCTTGATGTTCCTGCTCCAAAAAGAATTGGCAAGTAGAGATTTGCCCTGGCTAAGGCTTCCCTTCTAAAAACGAAGTGGACGGATCCATACCTCAAACAGTTATAAAAACTTAGGTCCTTATCCTCTTGGACTTTGACTATCTCCTTGCCTTCCTGATAGACAATAGTCTTAAAAACAAAAAAGTCAACATCTGGATACTCGATAAAACCATCTTTAATCCTTTGTAGGTAACCCTTCTCAAAAACTTCATCATCATCTGCAAAAACAACTATATCTGCAGTCGAATTTAAGAGGGCAAGGTTTCTTGAAATAGCAAGTCCTCTTGTATCTGTAGTAATCATCCTAATTTTTTTGCCATCATCATAGACTTCTTGGTAGGAATTTTTCCCAGCCTGGTTTATGATAAGGGCATCACATTCTAGGTTGAATTTTTTATAAAAATTTATATCCTCCACATTCATAGCGGAGATTAAAACTTCAACTCTCATAGCTTCCTTGTAGTCTCTGCCTTTTCCCAAGTTGCCTTGGATGCACCCCTGAGCTCTTTATAGGCTCCTAAAATTTGGGCAAGCATCATAGCGCAATAATATCTTGGGAAATAGAAAACCTTGTTCTTTGTCCTTGATAGCTGACCAATAACAGCTAGGGTATAAAAACCAACCTGGCCTAGGAAAAATAGCTTATAGAAAATTCCATCATTTAAAATCGCAAGATTTGCTATAAATAAGACAATATGGAAAAAAGCTTGCATATACCTTAGAGTTTTGTGACCAAAGTGAAAAAAGGAAAACCAGCCGTATTCGAAAATATTTAACCTTCTTAAGTTAGTAAAGATATTGGTTAGAATCCTTCTTTGCATCCTCACCTTTCTCTTAAACTCATCGGCTGTGGTTTGTCCTGCCTTTTCAACTGCTATTGCCTTTGGATTGTAAAGGGCCCTTTTGTGGTTAAGGCCAGCATAAAGTGGCAATTCATAGTCGTGACTATTAACCAAGTCTATATGCCTATAATCTTTTTTTCTAACTGCGTAAATTGCTCCGTTGCCATTTACAATTGTCTTTATATTCGACTCGATTTTTCTTAGCTTAAGCTCAAAATTCCAATAGGTGTTCTCAGCTACTGCAGAAGACACATCCACGTCTTCCATATAGATTAGCGATCCACAAACATACTCGATATCATCTGCAGTAAAATATGAAACTAGTTCGCTGATGGCGTCTGTTTTGAACATGGAATTAGCATCAGAAAAGACAATAATTTCACCCTTGGCAACCTCAACAGCCTCGTTTTGGGCGTTGGTCTTGCCTAGGTGGTTAACTACAGTATTTACCTTGATATCATAGTCAGGATGGGCTTTTATAAATTTTTCACAAAGCTCGACTGTCCTATCATTTGAGGCATCATTAGCAATAATCACTTCATAGGAAGGATAATCAGTTTTTATTATATTTTCCAACTTTTTTTCAATTACATCTTCTTCATTGTAAGCAGAGATTATCACAGAAACAAATGGCTTATTTGTATAATCCTGGTTGTTTTTTCTCTTTATAAACTTTTCTAAAATTAGAAGAACTAGAGGATAGCCTATCATTGCATAAAATAAGGCAAATCCAGATAAGTAAAATAAAATTTTCATTCTTTCTCTCCTATTTTACTATTATATTATAAGAGGCATAGGATTTTCAAGAAAAAGCCCATAAATATTGTTATTTTTGCAAAAAAAACTATAATATTCTACATATTAAGAGTAAAAAAATATAAAGAGGTAAGAATGACCCTACAATTAGATATATTAGAAAGCCTTGGGATAGCAATTATTGCCCTAATCCTAGGCAGTAGTTTAAAAGATAAAATTTCATTTTTAAAAACATTTTTCATACCGAGCCCAGTTGTTGGTGGCCTTATTGTTTCCATTTTTGTCCTTATTCTTAAACAGACAAAAATAGCGACAATTGAATTTGATAAGGTCCTCCAAGATTTCTTTATGAACATATTTTTTACAGCCATTGGACTTTCAGCATCCTTTGCTATGCTTAAAAAATCTGGGTTTCTAGGGATTAAACTTGCCCTTGCAATTATAATTCTCTTGCCCCTTCAAAACCTAATCGGTGTAGGCCTAGCCAAAATTTTTGGCATCAACCCCCTCCACGGCATTGCCATGGGTTCGACTTCAATGACAGGTGGGATTGGTTCTGCTATTAGTTTTGGTAAAATCATGGAGTCTATGGGCGCTGAGTCAAATATTAGCATAGGGGTTGCAGCTGCGACTTTTGGCCTTTTGGCAGGTTCTCTTGTTGGTGGCCCAACAGCCAGACGTCTTATAGCAAAAAATTCCTTACTTAGTAGGGGATCTCTTTCTAAGGGAAGCTTTGCTGATATAAAAAGCCTTACTAACCAAAAAACCTTGACTAAAGCCATTGTTATTATTGGTCTTTCCGCTTTTTTGGGGACTTTTATCAACAAAATCCTAGCCAAAACTGGTCTTAACTTTCCATATTATGTTGGTTGCCAGTTTGGGGGCCTAATTGTTAGAAATATCTACGACTATTTTAAGAAACCTCTGGATATGGATAATATTGACCTTGTGGGAAATATTTCTCTAAGTCTTTTCCTATCCCTTGCCCTTATAAACTTAAATATTTCTGCCATCCTAGGCCTAGCTGGTCCTATGCTTGTCATTTTGCTTTGCCAAGGAATTTTCATCGCTATTTATACCAGCCTTGTGACCTTTAACCTTTTGGGACGTGACTATGATGCCGCTGTTATGGTTGCTGGTCACTGTGGGGTAGGTTTGGGCCAAACTCCAAATGCTATGGCAAATATGGAGGCTATTATCGAAGAAAAAGGCCCTGCAGATGTGGCAATGTTTATTTTTCCGATTGTCCTTGCAATCGCAGTTAATTTTACAAACCCAATCGTGATTACATTTTTTATCAATCACTTTGCTTAAAGCCAAAAAGGGGCTGTTGCATAATGAATAAGTCGTTTTGCAACAGTCCCTTTTTACTTTTATTCTTGATTTTCTAGCCTAGCTGCGTTTCCACTTAGGTAGAATTTTATCATTTCACTTAACTTTTCGCTTAAATCTTCTTTTCCCAAATCAAAGCTAGATTTCAAACTCAAATCCATGGTCATGGTCCTTAGCATATTTACTTGGCTAATACCGTGTTGCAGACCCTTGAAATCAGTTGTTTTCATATCATTTTCATAGGCTGGAAAAAGGTCATCAAAAGTCTTATCCAATAGGATTTTTTCTCCATCTTTGCCCATAATTTCAATTATCTTTTCATAAATTTCCCTATAGGAAATCTTTGCTGTAGATACAAGGTAGGTCTTTTTATTTCCCTCAAGTTCAAGGGCATAGATTGCTGCCTTGGCTAGGGCTTCGGCTGAGACTATAGGGATGACTCCCTTGGTGACAGGGATACTTTTGTTGGCCTTTACAAGGTCTATGTGGGCTTCTAAAATCGATTTATTAGCCTTGCCTATTATTAGGCCTGGCCTTAGGACAGATACGTTCATAAGGGGTTCTCCCTCATAGATAGCTATGGCTTCTTGCATAAATCTTGTTTGGATATATGGTTCTCTGTGATAATTGTGCTTCCTTAAGATTTCATTTCTTTCGGCTATTTCTGTCTTATAGTCTCCCAAAAGTAGGAAATTCTTTATGCCAGCACGTTTGGCAAGTCTTGCGACCCTACCAGTTGGAAGGACGTTTTTTTCGTAGAAAAATTTGCCAGCGGGTTTTCTTGGCACTGACAGATCGCTTACCCCACCTGCATATATGAAACTATCACAATCTTCCATGAGACTTATGGCTTCAGCGTCTGAAAGTTCAAAAAAATCCTCTAGGTAAAATTCGAGATTGGTAAGCTCTTCCAGTTCGCTTGGCTTGATGAGGTCCACAGCTTTCACTGCATAACCCAAATCCAGAGCATATTTAATTGTCGTCTTGGCAAAAAGATTTGCCCCACCTAGGACAAAGATTTTTCTAACATTTTTCATAATTTTCCTAAAATTCTATACCATAATATTTCTCAACTGCAGAGTGTTGGGTTCCAAATTTAATTTTTTCTTTTGCTTGCTTGCCTTTGATGATTTCTACAAGTCTAAGGGCCAAATAATTTGTGACAGCAGCTCCCCTACCTGTTGTGATATTGCCATCTGTTACAACAATTTCATCGTCAATGTATTGGCCAAGGTTTTTTAGTTCTTCTTTTATAGTTGGGAAAGATGTCGCCTTTTTATCAGCCAAAACTCCAGCCCTGTCAAGAACTATAGGTCCAGCACAAATAGCTGCTATTAGTTTGTTTGCTGAGTCAAATTTTTTTATAATTTCTATTACCCTATCATCATCCCTGAGAGTTTCTGCACCCTTGGTGCCACCTGGTATATAGACTCCGTCATAGCTTGCTGGGTCTACCTCTTCAAGGAGAAAGTCAGCCTGGTATTTGACCCCGTGGCTGGTTGTTAGTTCCTTTGAACCTGTTGTTGATACCATATCGATATGAATATCTGCCCTCCTAAGGTAATCTACAACTGTAAGTAATTCTATTGTTTCATTGCCATCTGCAAGTAATTCTAATATCTTCATAAAGTCCTTCTTTCTAATCTTCTCTTCTTATTATATACAATTTCCATCAAAAAAGCTATGGTCTTTCGACCACAGCCTTTAAAATTTAATAAAATTTTTTCTTGATTTTTGCGACTATGTCTTCTTTATTGAAGCCAAGTTTTACTGCAACATCTTCGCCTGGGCCTGAAATACCAAACCTATCGATTGAGATATTTAAGCCCTATTTCTAATTTCATTTGGAAGAATTTCTTCCCTGTATGATGCATCTTGGGCCTTGAATAATTCCATAGATGGCATAGAAACAACTCTTACTTGCTTGCCTTCTTTTTCAAGGTCTTCTGCGCATTCTAGGGCAAGAGAAACTTCTGAACCTGTTGCAATTAGGATTAATTCTGGTTTTTCAGCATCCTTTATAATATAAGCTCCCTTTTCGATTGACTCTAAAGTTTCAGTTTGCTTTAGGTTTGGTACGTTTTGACGAGTAAGGGCAATTACAACTGGTTTATCCTTGCTTTCTAGAGCTATTTTCCAAGATAGTCTAACCTCATTTGCATCTGCTGGTCTTAGGACGATTGTATTTGGAATTGACCTAAGCATAGCAAGTTGCTCGATTGGTTCGTGGGTTGGACCATCTTCACCTACTGCTACAGAATCGTGGGTCATCACATAAGCAAGTGGCAAGTGTGAAAGGGCTGAAAGTCTAACAGCTGCCTTTAGGTAATCTGCAAAGACAAAGAAGGTTGATACGTGATGGAAGGTCCCACCATGGGCCATGATTCCGTTTCCGATAGCTGCCATAGCAAATTCACGAACACCATACCAAACATTCCTACCTGCTGGATCGTCTTTGAAAGATTGAGAATCAACTATATTTGTCTTATTAGATGAGAATAGGTCAGCAGAACCTCCCCAAATATTTCTAGAAACTTTTGCCAAATCTTGTAAAATTTCTCCACTTGAAGCACGGGTAGCAAGAGCCTTATCTTCGTGAGCATATTTTTTTACCTGGTCTAGGAAATTCTCTGGAAGTTCTCTATTGATACCAGCCATTAATTCCTTATAGTCTGCTGGATATTTTTCAGCATATTCTTTTAAAAGTTGATCCCATTTCTCATTGGCTTCTGCACCACGTTTTCCAATGCCATTTTCGAAAGTTTGGTAAATATCATCTGAGATTACAAAGTCTTCGCTATCCCACTCATAAGATTTTTTAGCAAATTCAAAATCCTCAGCCCCTAAAGGTGCACCGTGAACCTTGTTTGTACCTTGATTTTTAGAACCAAAACCAATTACAGTTTTAACCTCAATTAGACTTGGTTTGTCATTTTCTTTAGCCTTTTCAATTGCCTTAAGAATTGATTCTAAATCTTCACCATCTTCTACTCTTTCGTATGCCCAATTTTGAGCAAGAACCCTATCTTTTACAGATTCAGAAAAAGATGTAGTAAGCTTGCCATCAAGGCAAATATCATTTGAATCGTAAAGCACGATTAGTTTATCAAGCTTTAAATGACCTGAAAGACTCATTGATTCATAAGAAACGCCTTCCATAAGGTCACCATCACCACAAAGAGCGTAAGTATAGTGGTCAATTGGCTTTAAATCTTCCTTGTTATAAAGACCTGCCAAGTGTTTTTCAGCTAAGGCAAGACCTACAGCTTGGGCAATACCTTGACCAAGAGGACCAGTTGTTACTTCAACACCAGGAGTCATTCCAACTTCTGGGTGACCTGCAGCTATAGAGCCAATTTGCCTAAAGTTTTTCAAATCCTCCATAGAAATATCATAGCCAGATAAGTGGAGAAGGGAATAAAGCATAGCAGAACCATGACCTGCTGATAAAACAAACCTATCCCTATCAAAAAAACTAGGATTTTTTGGATTTGCCTTTAAAACCTTGTTAAACAAGGTATAAGCCATAGGACTAGCCCCCATAGGAAGTCCAGGATGGCCAGAATTAGCCTTCTCTATTTGAGCAACTGATAAAGTTCTAACTGCATTCACAGCCTTAAAATCATCTTTGTTAAACATTAAATCTCCTTTGATAAAAAAAATTTCCCAAGAAAACGTTAGTAATTTCAAAGCTATTATACTCTTATAAGACTCTTATTCCAAATGTAAAAGATAGCAAGAATTTGACGAAAACAAGAAAATATATTCTGCTATTAATCTGGAATCTATAAGAATTGTTTGTATTGTAGGAGAAAAAAATCCCTTAGAATATTCTGGTCCCTAATTCATAAGAACCCTCGTCAGTCCTCTCCAACTGCCGAGGGACATGCTGCTCCTTCTGTCGGGATGACATCTAGTAAATAAAAATATTTTATTATAGCCAATTGCTTATATAGCAATGTTTAACAAATCCAAACGAACCTGATAAATATAATATTTACATAAGTGAAAATCTTGAGACCAAAAATTTTGTAAATGAAGAAGGCGTAAAGAAAATCTCACTGACATCCACCTAAAAATTAAAATGTAATAAATACTGTGACCTAGAATTAAAAGCACAACACAAGTCGGACTAGATTGAGATTTTTAGCCGACTGAATGTCAAAAAAGTTAGAAAATAGTCCAATATGAACAAGGGCTCCTCCATACCAACAAGTTTGCCGAAGGCAAACACCTTATCCCCCGAGAGGACATAAAAGCCCCTTGATTTGGGGATTTTATGCCGAAAACATAGTGCGGGAGCACGGAGGAGTTTGCGGTCGCTCGGAGGGTGTAAGTCTCCACGAGACGACGGGCTTGCCAGGGGTTTAAAGGGGACCCGATGTGGGAACATCCTGCCCTAGCGGCCGAGAGCGACGAAACGTTCCCTTGGGGTCCCCCTTATTCCGAAGATTCAACTGTAAATAACAATTAATCATCTATTTACTTACAAAATAAAGTAAATTATCATGGATAACAAAATAAATTATCTTGAATAATAAAACAAAAAAAACTCTCCCACACCGCCTGGCGGTAAAATAGAGAGAGTTTTGCTACTTTGTCTTACAAAGTAGTATCTTTAATTCACTTTCTTAATTCTTTTACTAAGTTTGAAACAAATTTGAAATTTGGGTCCTTGCTGTCAACTGCTAGGTCGAAAAGGATTAGCTCTGTATTTACAAGGACAGCTCCCATATCTCTTAGGGATTTTCTGGCGATTTTCTTAAGCTCATCAGAATAAGAAGAAATCGCATCGTCAACATAAAATACATCCAGACCCAAATCCAAAAGACTCCTGATTGTTTGGTAGATGCAAATGTGGCCCTCTGCGCCTGTCACAAAGACTTTTTCAATTTTATTTTCTTTGATAAAGTCATAAACTTCTGGTGTTAGGGCATTGAAACTTGTCTTGGCAAATATCTTATCTTCAGAAATTTCTGCCAAAATAGCCTCATCAGACCTGCCAAGGCCCTTTGGATATTGTTCTGTAGCCAAAACTGCCATATCGTATTTCTTAAAGGCCTTGATAAGTCCAACTGTATTTCGTGTTGTCCTTTCGCCCTTATCCATAGTTACCATTAGCTTTGGCTGGATATCAACTACCAAAAGTAGTGACCTATCCTTGGCAGTATAAGTTCCTTCTTCGCTTAGTGAGTTTGTAAAAAATCTCGCATCTAATTTTCTCTCCATAAATCCCCCTGTCTAAAATTTTTATCTTTCATCATTTTATCGATACTTGTTAATATCTTAGCCTTATTTTTTGACCAAATTGGGTAGGCGATTTCATCACTCAGGCCATCGCCCGTTAACCTATTTATTACTATCTCTGGCCTTAATTTTCTAAGTATATCTACCACTATTCTAACATATCCAGCCATGTCTATACCATAGGAAAGATCGTTTTTTTGGTAAAATTTTTCAAGCTTGGTTGCTTTTTCTATATAAAGATTGTGGATTTTTATGCCCCATGGAAAGGACTCATTTATATAGGCCACATCTTTCATATAATCATCATAAGATTCGAAGGGAAGTCCCACTATCATGTGGACTAAAACCCTGATTCCTCTTTGCTTTAATTTCCTGAGACCAGTGTCAAAAGTTTTGTGATCATATCCCCTATTTATAAGTCTAATGGTCTTATCATTCACACTTTGCATACCAAGTTCAACTACAAGAAAATATTTGTTATTAATTTCCTCTAATAGATCAAGGACTTCTCCTGACAAACAATCTGCCCTAGTTGCTATGGCAAGTCCTATTATATCACTAGCTCCTAGAGCCTCATAATACAGTTTTCTAAGCTTTGAAAGGTCTCCATAGGTGTTGGTGAAATTTTGAAAATACCCCAAATAGGCTTCTGGTCTTCCTTCTTTAGATAGCCTTGATTTTTGGTAGGAAATTTGCTCGGCAATTGATTTTTTCCCATAAGTCCATTCTCCAGACCCAGTTTCTGAACAAAATATACACCCATCCTTAGATAGGGTCCCATCCCTATTAGGGCAGGTAAAGCCCCCATCTAGGGGGAGTTTGATGATTTTTTTATGAAATTTTTCCTTCATATAGGAATCAAAGTCCCTATAGCGCTTCTTATTAATTTCAATTGTCATAGTATTAATATACTCTATTTCTAAAAATCCCTAAAATAAAAGACCCTACAGTGTAGGGCCTTTCTAGTGTAGTAATTAATCACAGCAAGATTTTTTATCATCGCTGCCACATGAAGAGCATCCGCATCCGCATGAGTCACTCTTCTTTACAAATTTTGAATAAACTATATAAGCACAGATTCCTAGTACTACTAAAAGTAAAATCCAAGATGCTAAGTTCATTATTTCCTTCTTTCTCTAAGAGCAAAATTGCTCTAAAATTTATGCTAGTGACTTATCGTATTCGATATTCTTCTTTACATATGGTTTTCTAACAACCATGTAGATGAAGAATACTAGGGCTATTACTCCGAGGATTGTGCCGAAGTGTACTTGACCTGTATAGAAGTAGCTTGCTATTTGGTAGAAGATTAAGCTTACTATATAGGCAAAGCCCATTTGATAAGCAATAGTGATTGCTGTCCACTTATTGTCATCCATTTCTGTCTTGATAGCACCTACTGCTGCGAAACATGGCATGCAAAGCATGTTAAATAGCAAGAATGAATAACCTGCAACTGGTGTTCCTATTGCAGCGCCGAAAGCTTGAAGCAATTCTGGTGTATCTTCTGCTACATCACTACCAAGGCCTAAAACAACGCCCATTGTAGAAACTACGTTCTCTTTTGCAACGAATCCTGAAATTGTTGCAACTGTAGATTGCCAGCTTCCAAATCCTATTGGCCTAAAGATTACACCGATTACAGAACCTAGTACAGCTATGATTGATCCTTCTGAGTTTTCTTCAATTAAGTGTAATTTGAAGTCAAAGTGTGTTAAGAACCAAATTATGATAGATGATAGGAAGATTATTGTTCCTGCTCTCTTAACATAGGCCTTAGACTTGTTATAAACGTCAGTTAAAACTGATTTTACTCTTGGTGCGTGGTATGGAGGTAATTCCATAATAAATGGTGCTGGTTCATCTGCTAGTGCCTTAAATTTCTTTAGGATAATTCCTGAAAAGACAATTGAAGCTATACCAATCATATAGAATGAGAATGATACCAAGGCTTTGTTTTCTGGGAAAAACGCTCCTGCTATGAGGGCAATTACTGGTAATTTTGCTGAACAAGGCATGAAAGTAGATGTCATGATTGTAATCTTTCTATCTCTTTCATTTTCGATTGTTCTTGATGCTTGGACACCTGGTACACCACATCCTGTTGCAACCATGGCTGGGATGAATGATTTACCTGATAGACCAAATCTTCTAAAAAGTCTGTCCATGATGAAGGCAACCCTTGCCATATAACCTATATCTTCAAGTATTGATAATAGGGCAAATAGAACCATCATTTGTGGTAAGAATCCAAGTACTGCTCCCACACCTGCAAGTGCACCGTCAGTAACTAATGATTGGAGAACTGGGTTGATATTAGCTCCTTCCATCCAAGCACCAACTGCTGGTGTAAGTGTATCTTCAAAGAAGCCGTTAACTGCATCAGTACCAATAGTTCCTGGTGAATGTTCATAAACTGCACCGAAAAATACCAAAAACATTACAAGGGCAAAGATTGGTAGACCTAAGATTCTATTGGTTACAATCTTATCAATCTTATCTGTTATAGATGGTTTTGTTGGTGCCTTTACTAAAATTTTGTCAGCAAGTTCAGCTAAATTCTCATATCTACCTGTAGTAATGATTGATTCGCAATCATCGTCTTCTTTTGCTTCAAAGTCATTTCTGATTTTTTCAATCTTAGCTAAGACATCACTAGGAATTGAAACATGGTTCATTGATTCATCATCATTTTCAAAAGCCTTAATAGCATAATACCTAGCAAAATCTTCTCCAACAATTGGTTTTAAGTCTTCTGAAATTACTCCTAGAGCTTCTTCAAGTTCAGCATCGAAAACCATAGTTTTTGGCTTTTCTCCGCCTTTTGCAAGCTCTAAGACTTTTGCGATTAATTCGTCAATACCCTTTTCCCTAGCAGCTATAGTTTCAACTATTGGTGCATTTATTTCTTTAGATAGGGCTGCAACATCGATTTGATCTCCCTTGCTTCTTACTATATCCATCATGTTTAGGGATATAAGCATTGGGATACCAAGTTCTGATAGTTGGCTTGTAAGGTATAGGTTTCTTACTAAGTTTGAACCATCAACTAGATTAATGATTAAATCTGGTTTTTCATTTATAAGGTATTCCCTAGAAACAACTTCTTCCATAGTATATGGAGAAAGGGAATAAATTCCTGGTAAGTCTTCAATAATAATGTCTTTGTGGCCTTTTAAAAGACCTTCTTTTTTATCTACAGTAACACCTGGCCAGTTACCAACCCTTTGATTTGAACCTGTTAGGGCATTGAAAAGAGTTGTTTTTCCTGAGTTAGGGTTACCTGCTAATGCTACTCTAATTGTCATATCTCTTCCACACTTATATTCTTTGCATCATCTTTTCTGATGCTTAGTTCATATCCTCTTAAATTAATTTGAATAGGATCTCCTAATGGAGCAACCTTTCTTATATAGATTTCAGTATTTTTTGTAATACCCATATCCATAATTCTTCTCTTGGTAGGACCATCTCCGCCCACCTTAGTCACTCTGACTGTGCTTTTTATAGGCACTTCATTTAAAAAGCTCATCTATATCACCTCTCTAACTATAATTTTTTTGGCCAAATCCTTGTTGAGAGCAAATCTATTATCATCAATAGAAAATATGTAATTGACTCCATCAAAGCTTTGAACCTTTATTTGTCGTCCCTTGCCAAAACCTAAATTTTGTAAGTGCTTGATGACTTTATCATCACCCTTTAGTTGGATAACTTCAACCAAGTCGCCTACGCTACACAATGTTATAGGCATAATCTCTCCTTTCCACAAAAACATGTAAAAATAAACATTTCTTTGTACATTTAATATATCACCCCAAATAATGAATATCAATACTACTAGATAACAGTTATCGTTACATTTTATCAATCTTCTTTCGTTCGGTGCGGGAAACCGTTTGAAAGTAGTTTTTTTTAAAATTTTTTTAATTTTTTTGATATAATAAAGATAAATTGAACAAAGTAAAGGAAGCTAGTATGTATTTTTTTGTAAATGATTATAACTCAGTAGGATACCCAGAAATCTTAGACGCCCTAAAAAATTGTATAGACGAAAAAAATCCCGGCTACGGAATAGATTCCCACAGCCAAAGGGCGTGTAAATTGATAAAAACCGCTCTCGAAAATGAAAACATAGATATTTACTTTCTCCCTGGTGGGACAAGTGCAAATATAATAGGCGCTACAGCTGGTATGCGCCAACAAGACTCCATTATATCAGCCAAATCAGGCCACATAGAAGGTCACGAAGCAGGCTCAATCGAAGCATGCGGCTTAAAAATAGAAACAATTCCTACAGAAGATGGCAAACTGTCAAAAGAATTGATAAAAAATTTCCACGAACAATTTAAAACAGAATACATGACAGTTCCTAAAAAAGTCTACATCTCAAACACCACAGAAGTTGGCACCCTCTATAAGAAAGAGGAACTTAAAGAAATCTACGATTATTGCAAGGAAAATAATCTTTACCTCTTTATAGATGGAGCAAGGATGGCAGCAGCCCTAGCATCTGACAAATGTGACTACAGCCTAAAAGACTTGACCAAACTCTGCGATATTTTCTACCTTGGCGGTACCAAGGCAGGCCTCCTATTTAGCGAGGCTCTAGTAGTGGTCAATGAAGACTTAAAAAAAGACCTAAAAAACCTAATAAAACAAAAAGGCACCATGCTAGCCAAAGGCTTCATAGCTGGAATCATGTGGGAAAGAGTCTTTGAAGAAAAAGATTTTTACCTAAAAGGATCCAAAAAAGCCTACAAAATGGCAAAAGTCCTCGCCAAAGGCATCACAAACCAAGGTTACAACCTAGCCTACCCCTTCGAATCAAACCAAATCTTCGTCCTCTTAGATGAAAACCAAGTTAAAAAATGGCAAAAAATAGCCAAATTTGAAATAACAGGCGAAAAAGAAAGCAAAAAAATAGCAAGACTTGTAACTACTTTCAGAACCACAGAAGAGGAAGTGAAAAATTTCTTAAAAGAAATTTAAAATAGAAATTAGGCTTGTTAATCCGAGATTAACTGTATCTTATAGATTTTTTCAGTCATTAACATAACTGCTCCGTTCATAGAGGGAGCCCAGCAATACTTCAACTTCGAGACCAAATTTCCCCTTCATCTGGGAATGATTTCTAATAGAAAGCCCCGTTAAAAAAACTGATGGCAAGCACGTCAGGCTCGTAGAGGACTGAGCGATAGCGAGTTATCAGTTTTTATGGGCATAAATATTAGAAATTAGTTGGGATTTACATAAATTAATACGAGGTCATTCCCCCTAAAAAAAGAGCTTTGCCGCAGGCAAACTTCTACTTTTGCCCTCCGCCAAGGAGCCGCTTGGAGGGGGTAGCGGAAGAGGGTTCAAGGGAGAGCCAGTGGGGGGACATGCGGAAAGTCCCCCTGGGCTCTCCCTTAGAACGAAGAGATTTTGTAAATAAATAATTCTACACAAAAATTAAACTATTTTTAAATTAAAATCAAAAAAATAACTTATCTTGGATAAGAAAAAAAGATAATTTATCTCGGATAAAAAACTCCTTTGACAAGACCAGCTTTGATGGTATCATATAGGAGATTTGAGAAAAAAAAAGAAAGGAATTTTTATGAACAAAGAAAAGAAAATCTATCATATCGATGATAAGGTCCCAGCGAAGCTTCTCTTGCCCCTATCTTTGCAACACACTTTTGCAATGTTTGGAGCATCAGTTTTAGTCCCTATTTTATTTCAAATTAATCCAGGTATTGTTCTTTTAATGAACGGGATTGGTACTTTATTATTCATCTTAATAACCAAAGGCAAGGCACCTGCTTATTTGGGTTCTTCATTTGCATTTTTGGCACCAGGAACTGCTATTATTGCAAAACAAGGATTTGAATATGCGCAAGGTGCCTTTGTTGTAGTCGGAATCCTAGGTTGCATAATGGCCTATATAATTTATAAATTTGGCACCAAATGGATTGACCTAGTCCTTCCACCAGCAGCCATGGGTGCAGTTGTGGCCCTAATCGGTTTCGAACTAGCTGGCAATACTGTAACAGGTGGAGCAATCGGCGCCAACCTCATGACAGATACAGCCCAAGCTAAAGACTTTATAGTATTTGCTATCACACTTTTCACAGCCATCATAGGCTCTGTTGCCTTTAAGGGATTTTTCTCAACAATTCCAATCCTAATTGCAATCGTGGTAGGCTATATCTCAGCCATATTTTTTAACATGGTTGACTTCACCCCAGTTATGGAAGCCAAACTTTTCACCATGCCAAACTTCCACATGGCAAAATTTTCTGTAAATGCAATCCTCGCCATGCTACCAGTTTTACTTGTTATTACAAGCGAACACATTTCCCACCAGGTTGTAACATCAAATATAGTTGGCAGGGACCTTTTAAAGGACCCAGGTCTTCACAGGTCAATATTTGCAGATAACTTCTCCACAGCCCTATCAGGTCTAGTTGGTGGTGTACCAACCACAACCTACGGCGAAAACATCGGCGTTATGGCGATTACAGGTGTTTACTCAGTCCAAGTAATCGGCGGAGCTGCCATAGTATCCATTATCATGGCATTTTTCGGACCTCTAGCAGCCTTCATCTCAACTATTCCAGGTAATGTTATAGGTGGTGTAACCTTCCTTCTTTACGGAATGATTGGTACAAGTGGTATCAGGCTCTTAGTTGACCAAAAAGTTGATTATTCAAAATCAATGAACTTAGTATTAACATCAGTAATTTTCATAGCAGGTCTATCAGGCTTAAAAATCCAATTCGCTTCTATAGAGCTATCAGGTATGGTGCTCGCATCAGTAGTAGCAGTAATCCTATCAGCCTTTATGAATATTTTGAAAAAGTTAAAACTTACAAACGAATAAAAAGTCCCCTTCCCGGGGCTTTCCTCTGTGTCATTGCAAAATTAATGAAAATCCCAAAATTAAGAAAGTAAAATTTGCAAAGACTTAATTTTCCCACAAAAAATCCGGTCCTGTGACCGGATTTTCTATTTTATTTCAATTTTTCTCCATTAAAGGCATCTATGAAATCATCTTTGGCCCTATTAGCTTTTTCTTTGGCGTCCTTTACAGTTTCACTAACTTCTTTTTTGTTTTTCTTTAGCAAATATGCGCCAGCGCCTATCATAAAGATTGCCTTAGCTAGCCTTGAAATGATATTTGGTTTATTTGTATATTTTTTATTAAACATTTTATCCTTCTTCCTTTTTCTAAAAGCTTTCTGTAAGGGTTCACACCTAAAATCCGCTTTAGGCTTTATTATCCCTACACTTTTTATCGTCTAATAAATTTATACCCAATTTTAGTCTTCTCTAACAAGTGGCATAGACATACATCTTGGACCACCCCTACCTACTGTTAGGTTAGAAGCGTCGAGTTTTAAAACTTCGTAGCCTTCTTTTTCTAAAACAGCATTTGTAACACAATTCCTATCATAAACTACTACCTTGCCTGGAGCTATGGCTAGGGTGTTGGATCCGTCTGTCCATTGTTCACGAAGGGCAGCAATTGGATCTCCACCACCACAAGGAATTAGCTTGACATGATCGAGGCCAAGGGCATCTTTTAGCAAATCTTCAAGGTTTTTGTCGACTTGTTCTGAGACAATTTCCCCATCTCTTTCTGTAAAACGATAAGCATGGAAGGTGGACATTATACCAGGATGGTAGGTAAAGGCATCGTGATCGATCTGGGTAAACACTGTATCAAGGTGCATATATGCCCTCTCAACTGGGATATTTACGCCAAGAACTTCCCTTACTTCATTGTCATCAGCAAGAATTAGGTTTGTTGCAAGTTTTTTGATAGACTCTAGCTCTGTCCTTTGGCTAATACCAACCATAACTAGGTTTTTGTTGATATTTAAAATATCTCCACCCTCTATAGAATGGCCAGAAGTTCTGCCATAGAAATCCCTAGTGCCACCAAATTCCTTGTGGTATTTAAAAATATAGTCAGCGTAAATTGTCTCCCTGCGTCTAGTCCTGGTATGCATGCAGTTAATGGACACACCATTAGCTATAGAAGAAAATGGGTCCCTGGTGAAATAGAGGTTAGGCATTGGATAAATAGCTGAGTAAGATTGGTTGCTAACAATCTTGTCAATATTTTTGAAACCGCCAACTTCTTTTAGGGTAATACCAGACATAGTTTTTTCAACAAAGGTCTTGGTATCCTTAATAGACTTAAGAAGGGCTTCACTTTCTTTATAGAGGGTTTCGTTATTAATTCCAGCCTCTTCTAAGTATTGGTTCAAAAACTTGTCACGAAGACCTTCATTAGCATCTAAAGTCTCCGCCATTAAGTCTTCAAGATAAACAACCTCAGCCCCATTGTCCCTAAGGATTTTGGCAAAAGCATCGTGTTCTGCCTGGGCCTTAGCAAGGTCTGGAATGTCATCAAACAAAAGTTCCTCAAGCAAGAAAGGTGTAAGGTTTAAAAGTTCCTCGCCTGGTCTGTGAAGCATAACTTTTTTCAAAGTCTTGATTTCGTTGTTAACGTTTACTTTTCCCATTTTAATCTCCTAAAGTA
>NZ_CAUPFR010000017.1:0-22657 GCF_963510575.1 uncultured Anaerococcus sp.
TGCGAAAACTGTATAATAATTTAGGAAGTTTTATGTGAATTTCACATAAAAATATTTTTGTTTTAGGAAAAATTTTAAATTAAGGAGGAGAAATGGATAAGGCGTCGCCCTATCGAAGGTGGAAGAAAATAAGAAACTAGTATAGTGGCTGATTTCTGTTTGCCATTATACAAGAATATTCGATTGAATATTTCAATTAAATAGGAGAAATAAATGGCAGAAAGAAATTATAACGTTGACAATCTTAAACAACTCCAAAGAGAAATCAACAAGATGAATCCAGTTGATATAGCCGATAAACTTGAGATATTGCCAGAAAAATCTGTAGCAATTTGGATTAAGCTATTAAATAAGGATTTATTGGCAGATACCTTTACTGAGTTGAAACCAGAAAATAAGGATAGGGTATTAAAAATTTTATCCGAAGAAAGTATCAAAGATTTGGTTAGGGAATTAGATGAGGACGAACTGGTAGATACCTTGCAAGAGCTACCTGCAAATATGGTTAAAAAGTTAATGACTAGCCATATTGATAGTGATAGGAGAGAAGTTGTAAATGCACTTCTAGGCTATCCTGAAGAATCAGTTGGTTCTATCATGACAGTTAACTTTTTATCAGTAAAGTCAAGCGAAACTCCAGTAGAAGCTATGAAAAAAGTCATGGAAAGTGACCTTGATGCGGAAAAACTTGAACAAATTTGGGTTACAAATGATTCTCTTATCCTTACAGGTTTTGTATTTATAGCTGACCTTATCAGAAATAAAAAAGGAACCATAGAGTCTATTACCCAACAAATTACTGCAGCAGTTAGCCCTACTGACGACCAAGAGGTAGTAGCAAAATTATCTATCAAGTATGACCTTGGAGAAGTACCAGTTACAGATTCTGAGGGAAGGTTAATTGGTATAGTACCTGCAGAAGACGTAATCGACGTAGTTCACGAAGAGTTACAAGAAGACTTTGCTAACATCACAGGTATTTCTGATCAGGGTGAATCTTATATAGATGAGTCATCATTTATAATTGCAAAAAATAGGACAACTTGGCTAGTAATATGTCTTATAACAGCCACAATGACCGGTTTTATTATTCAAAGATATGAAAGCCTCCTTGCCCAAGCAGTAGCCCTAACAGCCTATATACCAATGTTGATGGATTCTGGTGGTAATGCAGGAAGCCAGTCATCTACAACCATTATGACCCAACTTTTCTCAGGGAATTTGTCTGCGAAAGATTTCTTGAAGGTAGTTTTCAAAGAAATTAGAGTAGGTACCTTGGTATCTTTGGTCCTTGTAGCAGTTAATTTTTTAAGAATTTTTATTGTTGATAATGTGAGCCTTGCAGTAAACCTCACAGTTTCCTTAACTCTATTTTTAACTATAGTTATATCAAATATAATCGGTGGTTTGTTGCCACTATTAGCTGATAAATTACACATAGATCCGACCGTAATGGCAGGTCCGCTTATAACAACAATTGTAGATACAGGTGTACTTTTAATTTATTTTGAAGTAGCATCTTTGTTATTAGGCATATAATTATTTACCGCATACTTATAAAGAGTATGTGGTTTTTTATTTTCAAAGTATTGAAAATTCACTGATATATCAAAAACTAATTTATAAAAATGAAGATAAGTTAATAATTATTTAATGAAAAATTTGACAAGACAAATTTAATGGTGTATATTCTAGATAACAAAGAAAAGCTATGACATGGAAGAGTAGTTGAGAGATTCTTTTTAGAGAGGTATCGGCTGGTGGAAGATACTAAGATATTTTAACGAAAATCACCATTAAGCTGCCCACTGAGATGTAAGTGGTTGTCGGGAGCTCCCGTTATAGAGCTATTCATTAAATGAATTAAGTGCATCATTAGATGAAGAAGAGTGGTACCGCGGATGGTAAAATTTTGTATATTACCCTTCGTCTCTTTATCCAAGTGGAGTAAAGAGACGAAGGTTTTTTTATTCCCAAAACTTATAGGAGGAAATTATGAAATTAAGTAAAAAATTAGCAGTTGGAATGTTATTAGCAGGTCTTGTTTTTACAGGATGTTCAAAGAATGGAGGAAATGAAAAAGAAACTAAGACAGAGGCTGGAGAAACAGTTAAATTAGGAAACTCTGCTCCATTAACTGGTCCACTTTCAATCTATGGAATCACAACCAATAATGGTATAAAACTAGCTATCAAAGAAATAAATGAAGCGGGTGGTATCCTTGGTAAAAAGGTTGAATGGTCAGAATATGACGATAAGGGTGAAATAACAGATGCTGTTACAAACTATAACAAATTAATGGAAGAAAAACCAGGAGCTATCCTTGGTGGAGTACCTTCAAAACCAGCTCTTGCTATGGCAGAATCTGCAGTAAATGACGGAGTTGTTTACATCACACCAACAGGAACCCAAGCTAACATTACAGAAGGTAAAGAAAATGTATTTAGAACTTGCTTTACAGACCCATTCCAAGGTGAAGTTTTAGCAAACTTTTCAAAGGAAAAATTAAGTGCTAAAAAATTAGCTGTTTTACGTAACCAATCATCAGACTTTTCTATGGGTGTTGCTGATGTATTTGTAAAAAAAGCTAAAGAATTAGGAATGGAAGTTGTAGCTGATGAATCTTATGGTGATAGCGATACAGACTTCAAGGCTCAGTTGACTAAGGTTAGAAAAGAAGAACCAGATGTATTATTTATCCCAGATTACTATGAAAAAGTAGCTCTAATAGTACCACAAGTTAGGGATGCTGGTATAAATGCAACTCTTGTTGGAGCTGATGGTTGGGATACAGTTTTATCTGTAATGGATAAATCAAGTTTTGAATCTATAAACAATTCATACTTTACTAACCAATTCACCCTTGAAGATCCAAGTGAAAAAGTTCAAAAATTCATAAAAGATTATAAAGAAGCTTATAAGGATGACCCATCAACATTCGCAGCTGAAGGATATGATACAGTTTATCTCTATAAACAAGCTGTAGAAGAAGCGAAAAGCTTTGATTGGGATAAGGTAATACCTGCTTTAAAGAAAATATCATTTGAAGGTATAACTGGTTCATTCACATATGATGAAAACAACAACCCAGTTAAAACAGCTAAAATGATAAGAATAGAAAATGGCAAATACGAATTTGACAGCGAAGTAGGAGCAAACAAGTAATTTAAGAACTGAAAGGGTCTGACAAATGTCAGGCCCTAATAAAAATAGGTATTTTTCCTATTTAGGAGGAGACATTAATGGATTTTATTAGCCAATTTTTTAACGGCTTACAATTAGGCAGTATCTATGCCCTCGTAGCTCTTGGCTATACAATGGTATATGGTATTGCGAAATTAATAAATTTTGCCCATGGTGATATTATCATGGTTGGAGGATATACAGTATTTCTAGCAATTGGTCTACCGCTATTTAAAACTGGTCTTCCTTTGTGGTTAGCAGTGGTTCCCGCTGTTTTAGTCTGTACTTTGCTAGGGGTATTGATAGAAAGAGTAGCCTACAAACCCTTAAGAAATTCTTCAAGGATTTCCCTACTCATAACAACTATCGGTGTTTCTTTATTTTTACAAAACTTATTCGTAAAAATATTTACATCAAATGCTAAACCCCTACCAGCACTATTTCCACAAAAGGCCCTATCTTTTGGAGATGTGCGACTTTCACTTGCAACAGTAATTACAATCATTTCTACAATTATTTTAACTTATTTATTAAATTTATTTGTAAATAAAACTAAGTATGGCAAGGCTATGCTTGCAGTAAGTGAAGATTATGGTGCGGCTGAACTTGTAGGTATTAACGTAAACCAAGTAATGACAATGACTTTTGCCATAGGATCTGCCCTTGCAGGTGTGGCATCTGTTTTATATGTGGCAAGCTATCCACAAATTCAACCTTTCATGGGTTCTATGTTAGGTATAAAGGCTTTCACAGCTGCAGTTTTGGGTGGAATTGGTTCTATACCAGGAGCTGTGGTTGGTGGACTAATTCTTGGAATAATTGAAGTACTCACAAGGGCCTATTTATCAAGTGCCTACGCAGATGCTATTGTTTTTGTGATTTTAATACTAGTTTTACTCATCCAACCAAATGGGTTATTTGGTAAGCTAGAGAAAGAAAAGGTGTGATTTATGTCCATAAATAAAAAGAAAACTTATCTTATCACAACAGCCTTAGTTGTATTATTTTTTGTAATTGTCCAAGGCCTTATTGGTGGTGGATTAATAAATAGGTATTGGCAAAATATTTTGATTTTAATCTGCATAAATATCATAATGTCAACTTCCTTAAACTTGACAGTAGGTGTCTTAGGTCAGATTAACTTAGGTCACGCTGGTTTTATGGCAATTGGCGCCTACGCAGCAGCCTTATTTTTGAAATCAGGTTTAGTAGGTGGATTTTTAGGATATTTCCTTAGCTTAATAATAGCTGGTGTCGTTGCAGGATTTTTCGGAATATTGATAGGTCTACCAGTTTTAAGACTAACTGGTGATTATTTAGCTATAGTTACCCTCGCTTTTGGTGAAATAATAAGGGTATTTATAGAAAATTTATCATTTACTGGTGGTGCTCAAGGTCTGGCAGGCATACCTACAACACATGATTTTGGGAAATATTTTTTGGTTGCAGCCTTTTTGGTTACAATGATATTTACCTATGCTTCTTGTAGGCACGGTAGGGCAGTTCTATCTATAAGGGATAATGAACTAGCTGCTGAAAGTTGTGGTATTAATATTACCAAATATAAGACTTTTGCCTTTGCCTTATCTGCCTTGTTTGCAGGCGTGGCTGGTGCCTTATATGCACAAAGTTTTGGTGTTTTGGCGGCTAATATTTTTAACTATAATAAATCTTTCGACTACCTTGTAATGGTTGTTTTGGGTGGTATGGGATCAATGACAGGTGCAATATTCTCATCAATTGGTCTTACAGTCCTACCTGAGGTATTAAAACCACTTGCTGAGTGGAGGATGGTAATTTATGCTGTTATCCTAATAGCAGTTATGATTTATAGACCACAAGGTTTGTTAGGCAGGAAAGAATTTTCTTTAAGAAAGTTATTAAACATAGATAAATACAAGAAGGGAGATGTAAAAGGTGAATAGTAAGGAATTAATAAGTGAAAATGTTCTTGAAATAAATAATCTTGGCATCTCTTTTGGTGGACTTAAGGCTGTAGAAAATGTAAGCTTTAAAATTAAAAAGGGTGAATTATTAGGATTAATAGGACCAAACGGTGCTGGTAAAACTACACTTTTTAATATGCTTTCAGGAGTGTACACACCTACAAGTGGGGAAATTATCCTTGACGGACAAAAAGTAAATGGAATTTCACCTGATAAGTTATCCAAACTTGGAGTTGCTAGGACTTTTCAAAATATAAGATTATTTGACAATTTGACAGTTCTTGATAATGTAAAACTCGCCATGAACCAATATATGGAATATGGGGTTTTGACAGGAATGTTTAGACTTCCATCTTATTGGAAGGAAGAAAATGAGGCGACAAAGAGAGCCAAAGATATCCTAAGATTATTTGATTTGGAAAAGTATTTTATGGCTATAGCAGGATCTCTCCCATACGGAGCTCAAAGAAAGTTAGAGATAGCTAGGGCTATGGCAACTAGGCCAAAAGTATTATTGTTAGACGAACCTGCCGCTGGTATGAATGAATCAGAAACCAAAGACCTAATGGATTCTATAAGGATAATTAGGGAAAATACTGGTGTTTCAATCCTACTTATTGAACACGACATGAACTTGGTTTTAGGTATCACTGATAGATTAATTGTTTTAAATTATGGGGAAATCTTAGCTGAAGGTAATCCACGAGAAGTTATTTCTAATAAAGAAGTTGTTAGAGCCTACCTTGGTAGTTAGAAAGAGGAAAAAATGAGTATTTTAAGAGTAGAAAATTTAAGTGTTTCTTACGGAAATATCAAGGCTTTAAAAGGAATTAGCCTTAGGGTTGAGGAAGGCGAGGTTGTTTCACTAATAGGCGCAAATGGCGCTGGTAAAACTACTACCCTCCAAACAATTTCTGGACTTTTAGGTGTTCAAGAAGGCGATATATTCTTCAATGATAAGTCAATAAAGAAACAAAAGGCTTTTCAAATCACCAGGGAAGGTCTGGCCCAAGTTCCAGAGGGCAGAAGAGTTTTCAAAGGTCTTTCTGTAGAGGATAACCTAAAGCTTGGATCTATTTCTTCAGGCCTAAATCCTGATGAACTTAAGGCAGAACTAGAAAAAATTTATAAGCTTTTTCCAGTTCTTAAGGAAAGAAAAAATCAAAAAGCAGGAACTCTTTCAGGTGGTGAACAGCAAATGCTTGCTATGGGAAGAGCCCTCCTTACAAATCCAAAAGTTCTTTTATTAGATGAACCATCTATGGGACTTTCACCTTTATTCGTAGATAAAATTTTCGATACAATTAGAATTTTAAAAGAAGAAGGCAGAACCATTTTATTGGTTGAACAAAATGCTAACCTAGCCTTAGACATAGCTGATAGGGCCTATGTTTTAGAGACAGGAAAAATTGTAAAAGAAGGTAAGGCTTCAGAATTAAAATCAGATCCTGATGTAAAAGCAGCCTACCTTGGCGTATAAAATCCAAAAAAGCCTCTCTTTGCTGGCTATACCAGGAAGGAGGGGCTTATTTTAATTAATATTCTTTGGCAAGTTCATAAAGGGTTTTAACGTGAACACCTGTTGCACCTTTGCCGTTAATACCTTGTGGAGCTGATAGGTAAGCAGTTCCTGCTATATCTAAGTGTACCCAAGGATAATCTTCAACGAAATTCTCTATAAATTGACCAGCAGTTATAGAACCAGCCTTTGGTCCACCGGAATTTTTAACATCGCCGTTTTCGGATTCGTTGTAAGTTTTATAAAATGGATCATTTGGCATTAGCCAAATCTTTTCGTCAACCTTTTTACTTGCTTGTAGGACTTTCTTAAAAGCACCTTTGTTATTTGTAATAGAAGCTGTGTAAGTCTCACCAAGAGCGCTGATAGCAGCACCTGTTAGGGTAGCAAGGTCTATTATCAAGGCAGGTTTATATTCTGTAGCAGCATAATTAACAGCGTCAGCAAGGGTAATCCTTCCCTCAGCATCAGTATTATCTACATCTATTGTCATTCCATTACGTGCTTTTATAATGTCACCTGGTTTGTAAGCCCTACCAGAAATTAGGTTTTCACATGCAGCAACAATTCCAACTACGTTTACCTTTAATTTATTAAGGGCTATAGCCTTCAAAGCACCAATAACTGAGCCAGACCCACCCATATCTGAGTTCATAGTTTTCATACCAACTGAAGTTTTAATCGAATATCCACCAGCGTCGTAGGTAAGACCTTTACCAACCAATGCGAGTGGAGCCTTATCTTGTTCTCCGTGTAAATATTCCATAACTATAAACTTAGGTTCCTTATCAGATCCTTTTGCAACCTCATAAAAAGCAGTAAGTCTCATGTTTAGGATTTCATCCTTGCCATAAATTTTAACTTTAACACCAAGGTCTGAGAGATTTTCAGATGCTTTTTGTGCTAGACTTTCTGGGTAAATGTCATTTGACCTTAGGTTTACTAGGTCACGAGTTAAAAATTGCCCACAAAGTACATTCTGGAGCTCAGTTAATTCTTGTTCGTAGCAAGCAAATTTTTCGTTCAAATTCACTTCCTTAAATAAATTATTCTTCTTTTCAGATTTGTAATAATCAAAGTCATAAGAAGAAACTATAAGTGCCTCTGCTAGGCTTAGAATAAAGTTTTTGTCATCAAGTTTTGTAGGATTTTCTTTAACGGAAATTTCTTCCACATCTTTTTCTTTAAGAAATTTCCCTAAAGAACAAATTGCTTCCTTAAAAATTTCCTTATCAAACTTATCCTTTTCGCCAAGACCTAGGACAATTTTTCCATGAAAACCAATAATTTCCCCCTTATTTCCCTTGAAAAATTCGAGTTCAGTATGGTCTTTAAAGGCAAATTCTAGGGCATTTTTATCTTTAGATTTAAAATTAAAATTCATATATTCCTCCTTTAAATATCATACAAGATAAAAAAATATCTTCACTTATTTATAACATTTTCTCACAATAGGATATAATATAGGAGAGGTCATTATGGGAAATGAAATAATACTTAAAGACAAAACAAGGATATATTATAAGGAGTATGGTTTTGGAGAAGATTTGTTTCTTCTTCATGGTAACGACGGAGATATGACTTATTTCGAATATCAAATAGGCTATTTATCTAAATATTTCCACATAATTCTGATTGACTTTAGAGATCATGGATTTTCTACAAATACCAAGGGAAGACTTGATTTTGACCTATTAGCAACTGATTTGAATGAAGTTTTTGAAAATTTGGGAATTAAAAAAGCGAGCCTTTTAGGTTTTTCAGATGGGGCAAATCTTTGTCTTATTTTCCATAAGTTATTTCCCGAAAAGATAAATAAGATGATTTTAAATGCCCCAAATGCAAGGTTTGAGGGAATCACACTCCCGGCTAAGATCTATATGATAATTGAAAATGTTTTTTGGTCTATATTACCATTTTTTAAAAGAAATAAGAGGGTTGCTAAACTCTTATTAACAGATTTAAAGATTGATATAAGAGATTTGAGAGATATAGACAAGGAGACTTTGATACTAGCAGGTTCTCGTGATTTAATAAGGATATCTCACATTAAAAAAATTGCTAAGAATATTAAAAATTCAAAATTAATAATAGTTAAAAATCAAGGGCATAGGCTAGCAAGAACTGCTCCTGAAATATTTAACAAATTAGTTTATAAATTTATGAAAGGAGAATTATGAAAATTATTAAACAATATAAACAAAGCTTGATTAATATATCGATATTGTTTTTAATATTAATATCACTTTATTATCTAGCTAGATCCCCACTTAATATTTGGCTAAGGATACCAATAGGACTTGCGCTTTTAGGTTTCTTACTAAAATTTTTCTTTAATTTCAAAGATGTTTTCATAAAAATCAAGGAGAATTACGGAGAACTCGCCGCTAAGTTGTTTAAGGAAGCTATACAAAAATTAAATTCAGCTTTTATCGGATTTTATGGTTTGACCTATATTTTGAGCGCCAATGCAGGTGATTTTTTATCGTATTTTCCCTTTAATGAATTTTCTTTTGTGACAGTTGGTTTATTTAGGGCCTTTACTGAATTAATGATTGGCTTTTTATTCATAGTATCAGCTAGACTTTCATTTTCTAGGCAAAAAAGATTTGAAAAAATTCTTTACCCCTTGTGTGTATTTACAGGCATCTATTTGTACTTAGTAGATGAACCGATAGTTGGTTTGATGCCCTTAGGAATAATTGCCTTGTTAACTTATTTTACAAGGGATACCTTGGTCAAAGAAAGTTTTATTTATAGCATGGAAGAAGTGCTAATCGACCTTGTCTTTGGGGGTTTTTGGATAATTATATATTTTAAAAACACCTTCATGACAAGACCTCTAATAACTTTTCCCCTAGCCTATAAGTTTGTATTTTTTGCCATAACTTTTATGGTTATGGCTTTGGCCCTAAGATTAATACTTGCTTTTATGAAAAGTCATGAAGATTTTTTAACCAAGCCTGACTTGCGAACATATAAAGAATTTTTAGAAAATAACAATTTAAATTCGTCAACATCTGCAGGCCTAGGACTTTTGGGTGATAAATATATTCATTACTATGAAAAAGATGGCGAAAAAGTACTTGCCTTTATATATCAAATTGTAAACAATAAAATTATATTGATGGGTGAACCAATCGGCAAGAGAGAATTTTTAGAAGAAGGATTGAATGATTTTTTGAAAAAATGCGAAGTCCTATCTTTAAATCCAGTTTTTTATGAAGTAGGCAGAGAATTTACACTCTTACTCCATGATTATGGTTATGATTTCATGAAATTTGGAGAAAATGCTTTTTTAGACTTGGAAAAATTTAGCTTAGCGGGTAGAAAAAAATCAAGTCTTAGAAATATTTTAAATAGGTTCGAAAAAGATGGGTATGAATTTAAAATTGTTGAACCTCCCTTTGATGAAAAAACTTTTGATAGGCTCCAAGTAATATCAGATAAGCGGTTGAAAGGTAGGGAAGAAAAAGGATTTTCTTTGGGATTTTTTGATAGATCCTATCTAAATGATTCGGCTATAGCCTTTGTTTTAGACGAAAAAGGAGAAATAACAGCCTTTACTAGTTTGATGCCAAATTTTGATAATAAAATATTGACGATTGACTTAATGCGTTATGATACAGATATGAACGTAAATTCAATGATGGATTACCTGTTTTTGAACTTGTTTATCTATGCACAGGAGAATAATTATAAGTATTTTAACTTGGGTATGGCACCACTTTCAAATGTGGGAATTTACAAATCAGCCTATTTATCAGAAAGGATTGCTTCACTAATATTTAAATATGCAGACAGCTTGTATCCTTTTAAAGGGCTTAGGAATTATAAATCAAAGTATGCAACAAATTGGGAAAGCAGGTACACTTGCTTTGCTAAAGGTAATTTTATAATCACTTCTATATTTGCAATAATTGCAGCAGATAAGGGGAAAATTAAGGAGGTTTAATATATATTTATATTTATTAGAAATAAGTGTTGAAATTTATGATAGTTTTTCATTAGAAGATAAAAGTAAGATAGTAGATGGCATCATAGATTATGCTAAAAATAATTTTGATGTATCAGCAACTGAATATGCAGATCGCGAATTTTTCAATCTATCAAGTATGGCCTTTGTCTCAGTTTCAAACGATAAAGACCAAGCAAAATTAGCTTTGGAAAGTATTAAAAAAAGAATAAAAGAGAATAAACAAGTTAAAATCATTGAGGAAAATATTCAGAGATTACTTTAACATATTAAGGGTAAGAATAAAAAATAGGAGGAATTATGAAAATTATTTGCTATAGCAAGTGTTCGACTTGCAAGGGTGTCCTAAAGGAAATGGATGCAAAAGGTTTAAAGTACGAACTTAGAGATATAAAGGAAGATAATCCAACAAAAGAAGAAATAAAAAAGTGGCATGAGGCTACAGACTATGATATAAAGAGGTTTTTTAATACTTCTGGCATGATATATAGGCAAGAAAATTTGAAAGACAAGCTCAAAGATATGACACTTGAAGAAAAATACGATAAGCTTGCCTCTGATGGAATGCTTGTAAGAAGACCAATTCTCTTTTTAGATGATGGAAAAATCTTGGTTGGACCTGATGTTAAAAAATACGTTGAATCACTATAATTTATTGCAGATTAACTGATAAAGGTGTATCATATAAAAAACTTAAGGGGTTAGATATGAGAAAAAAATTAACTTTATCAGAAAATTTGTTAATTGGCTCCTTACTTTTTGGCTTATTCTTTGGTGCAGGAAACTTGATTTTCCCCTGAGAACTCGGTCAAAGATCTGGAGCCAATATTTCTTTAGTAACAATAGGATTTTTGCTTTCTGCAGTAAGTCTGCCAATTCTTGCTGTGGTGGCAACGGCTGCTAGTGATAGTGAAAGCTTGTTTGATTTGTCAAAAGCGGCAGGACGCAAGTTCGCTTACTTTTTTACAAGCTTATTGTATTTGACAATTGGACCTGGTTTTGCTATTCCAAGGACAGCTACAACTACATATGAGGTAGTCTTTGGTGGAAATAATAATTTTTATAATGCCCTAGGCTTATTAATATTTTCTTTAGTATTTTTTGCCCTAGTATTGTATTTTTCAATCAAAAAAGCAAAGCTAATTGATACTATTGGTAAATTTATGACACCCTTATTTTTAATCTTGTTGTCATTCTTACTAATATTTACTATTTTTAAGCCAATGGGACCTGTTGGTGTAAATATGCCAACACCTAAATATGTTTCAAATGCCTTAGCAGTTGGCTTTGTAGATGGATATAACACCTTAGATGCTCCTGCAGGTTTGGCCTTTGCTATTATTATAATTTCTAATATTAAAGAATTAGGAGTTACAGATAAAAAGTCCATGGCGCTAGAAACCTTAAAATCAGGTGTAGTTTGTCTTTTAGCTATGTCGATAATTTATGCTGGTCTTTCCTTTATGGGAGGCGCATCAGCAAACATTTTAGATAATTTTGAAAATGGTGCAGTTATCTTATCAAAAATATCTGAGTATTATTTAGGAAATCTTGGCCACATACTTTTATCTATAATTGTATTTCTTGCTTGTTTAAAAACTGCAATTGGCTTGGTTTCTGCTTGTTCTGAAATGTTTGAGGAGATGTTTAAAAACAAGGTATCCTATAAAACATATTGTGTAATATTTTCTTTGGTTTCACTACTAATTGCAAACCTGGGATTAAAGCAAATTATAACCCTTTCATTACCAGTTTTGATGTTCATTTATCCAATATCAATAGTCCTAATAGCCTTATCTATTATTTCTATTTTTGTTGGTAAGAGAAAATTTGTTTATCAAATTTGTCTTGGAGTCACAGCGATATTTGCTTTCTTAGACTTTTTAAAGGCATCACCGGATATAATAAGCAAGACTGGCTTTGTTACAAAAATATTAGATCTTGCAAGCGCTAGTTTACCGGGATTTGAAATTGGTTTTGCTTGGATACTTCCAGCACTTATAGCATTTTTCTTGGGACTAATTATAGATAAAAAGCTTCTTAGAAATTGAATTTAAATATATAAAAAGTATGATGTTATTTAGATTTATGAGAGGTAAATATGACTGATTTTATACTAAGCGCTGAATCGACTGTTGATCTTCCACGAGAAGTACTAGAAAAAGAAAATATAAGATGGATTGGCTTTCCCTATCAGATAGATGATGTAGACTTTATAGATGATTTAGGTCTTACTATGAAATTAGAAGATTTTTATCAGAAATTAAATGAAGGTTCTATTGCAAGAACTAGCCAAATAACCTATATACGTTACATGGAGTATTTTGAAAACCTACTAGAAGAAAATAAGGATATCCTTCATTTGTCTTTGTCATCAGGTATGACCGGTGGTGTTCAACAAGCTCTTATGGCAAAAGAAGAACTTGAAAAAAAGTATCCAGACCGAAAAATATATATAGTAGATAGTTTAACTGCAACATCCACCGAAGGTCTAATTTTACTTGCCTTAAATGAGCTTCGTAAGGAAGGGAAGTCCATTGAGGAAGTTTATGATTGGGCTTTGGAAAATAGAAGATTGGCAAACGCGGTATTTTTCACCTCAGATTTAACTTACCTTGTAAGAGGGGGAAGGTTATCTAGGGCAGCAGGTTCTTTTGGTAATCTTTTAAATATTTGTCCTATGATGGAGTCAAATACAGAAGGTGAAATTGTCGTTATTGACAAGATTAGAACAAAGAAAAAAGCCATGAAAGCTTTAGTTAAGAAGATAAAAGAGCGTTTAATAGGAGATTTCCCATATAATAATGAAATTATTGTAGTTCATTCTAACAATTACGATGATGCTTTAGACCTAAAAGAGAGGCTTGAAGAAGTCTTAGATGATTATAAGGGGAAAATTATTATTTACGAAATAGGTACAACAGTAGGAAGTCACGTAGGACCAGGACTTGTTGGTGCTTGTTTCTGGGGAGAAGGAAAAACTATATAGGGATAGTCGCTTGGGCGACTCCCTTTTTTTATGAGGTAAATTATGAGATTAAGACACAAACCACATGCAATCCCAACTATGAAAGAAAGCCAATTTATAATATTTGATCCACAAAATCATAAGGGGGATTGGCAAGAATTATTCAAAAATAAGAATGAAATAGAATTAGAGATAGGGGCTGGTAAGGGAGAGTTTATTGTAGGTAAGGCTATAAACGACACCAATAAAAACTTCTTAGCTTTAGAAATGAATACCAATGCCTTTGTAGCTGCTTGTAGAAAAATTGAAGAAAATGAACTAACTAATGTATATGGGATTGTTGGCAAGGCTGAAGACCTCTTAGATATGTTCGATGAAAATGAAATTTCGAAGATTTATCTAAATTTTTCTACTCCTTGGCCTAAAAAACGTCACAACAAGAGAAGACTTTCTCATCCTAATTTTTTAAAATTGTACCAAGTTATCTGCAAAAGTGGAGCTGAGCTAGAGCTAAAAACAGATAACGAAGATTTTTTTGAAGGATCTTTATCATATTTTGACGATTTTGGAATGGAAATAATAGAGGTTAATAGAAATCTTGCCGAAGAAAAGTCTATTGTCACAGAATACGAAAGAAAATTTAGAGATAAAAATATGCCTATTTTCTATGTGAAAGCTAAATTTAAATAGACATTTTCAATAAAATAAGGTAAAGTTAAAATAAATTAATAAAAACGGGAGACAAAATGAAAAAAGCTAAGAAATTAATTCTTGGATTGTTTACAGTTTTGATTTTAATTTTTGCTTCATACTTTTTTGGGATGAAAAGTAGTCTTAAAAATTCAGAAACAAAAATTTCATCTGAAATAATCAAAAATCAAATCCTTTCGGTTAAGGAATTGACGACACTCAAGTATAAATACACAAATGTAGGATCTTTTGAAAATCAAGCTGAATTCTACGGCATGAAATTACCTTTTACTCAAAAGAAATTTATTATTTCTTATGACGGTGAGGTGAATGCTGGTATAAACCTAAATGATATTCAGGTCATCTTAAATAAAGAGGATAAAAAAATTAGCATTCAAATACCTAAAGCAGAAATCTTAAACCATGTTATTGATGAAAATTCTCTAACAATTTTTGATGAAAAAAATTCTATATTCAATCAATTAGAAATTAAAGATTTTTCTGATTTTAGGAAAGATGAAATGAAAAAAGTAGAAAAAAGTTTAGAAGATAAAGGGTTCTTAGAAGAAGCTGATAAGAAAACCAAGGAAGCTATAGAAGAAATTCTAAAAATAAATCCTTTATTAGAAGAATATACAATTGAATTTAACTAAAAAAATGCTCTTAGAATATAGATTCTAAGGGCATTTTTATTTGTATATCACAGTTATTCTTTTAAAAAAATAACTAGAATCCTAGATTCGCTACAAATTTTCCTATTGCATAACCAAACTTATAAACTAGAACGAGGGTTATGATAGATGCAAGTATAAAATAAGATGCTGGGTAGTCTTTTTTATATTTTTTTATATGGTCCATAAATTTTTCTCCACTTAAATTTTCTGTTCTTGTATTTAATTATATATTATTATAAGCCTATATGGACAAAAATCAACTTACATCACAAAGTTAACTTATAGATTAGGCTAACCAAGGGATAGAGGATTATTTGATGGGTGAGATATATTGGCATTGAATATCTACCGATTTTTCCTAGCAAATTTTCTTTTATATCAAAATCATAAAAGTTTTTCTCCTTTAAAAATTTCCCCAAAGAAAGGCCTGCTAAAAATGCGAAAAGCCAAGGTATTAATGGAAAGTAGTCATTTGAATAAAAGTCAAATGATGGGAAGCCTATAGGGAATAAATTGGCTTGGTAAAGGCCTTTTAAAAATTCACTATTATAAAAAAGTCCGGCGGGAACTTTATAAGAAAAGGTAAAGGCAAGTATAAATATTGGCCAAAGCTTTGGATTAATTGACTTTTGCATTAAACCAGTAATTATCATTGATAAGCCAAGTCCGTTTAACACTCCCCAGATTATTAGTTGGTCTTTGGCAAAAATATAGGTGATGAAAGTTATTGAAAAACCAATTAGACTTGTGATAATCCCCCTTTTTATATTTTTTTTAGGATTTAAAAAGCTGGATGTTATGCCAGAAATTATAAAAAAGGAAACCGCAATTGATAGTTGCCAAATTTTATTAAAAATAGTTCCGTTATAAAAATTCAAGGTCCAATAGTAGTTTATATTGTAAAATAAGTGGAAGAGGACCATTGAAATTATGGTTAAACCCCTAAAAGTATCTATTATTTGTATTCTTTTCATAAAATCTCCTCCCTTTATTATAACATATGGTAAAATAAACTTATAAAGTTTCTGGAGGAAATATGAAAAATTTTGATGATTATTTAGATTATTTATATGGGAGGGGATCTTCAGGGGAAGACCATACCCTTAGAAATATAAGAAAAGTTATGGAATCCTTTGACAATCCCCAAGATAAGATAAAAACTATCCACGTTGCGGGCACAAATGGTAAAGGCTCTACTGCAAAGATGCTTGCAAATGTACTTTCTAAAAAAGTAAAGTGCGGGATTTTCACTTCGCCTTATATGGTGAGGATAAATGAAGAAATTTCAATTAATGGTTTAGATATAAGCGATGAAGATTTTTGTGATTTGATTGATAGGATTCGTCCTGTTGCAGAAAAATGTGATGAGGAAGGTTACCACATTACATATTTTGAATTTTTAACAGCTATGGTTTATCTTTATTTTTATGAGCAAAATGTTGATGTGGCTGTGATTGAAGTAGGTCTTGGTGGAACTCTTGATTCTACAAATATTATAAAAAGTCCACTTGCATCTGTAATTTGTTCGATTTCTATGGATCATATGAATGTTTTGGGTTCTACTATCGAAGAAATTGCTGCAAATAAGGCTGGTATTATTAAAAAGAACAGACCCGTTTTTGTATATCCTCAAACTAGCCAAGAAGCTTTTGAAATTATAAAAGAGAAATCAATTGCCGAAGGAGCTCAACTTTTCACCTTCAAAAAAAATGAAATAAATATAAAAGATTCTTCTAACGTTGGAAACACTTTTGATTTTAAATCTTACGAAAATGTAAAAACAAGTCTTAGAGGTGAGCATCAAATCTATAATGCAAGCCTTGCCCTTATGGTTTTAGACCATTTTAAAGATGAATTTAACCTTAGCGAAGAAGACATAAAAGATGGAATAGAAGAAACTTACAATCCAGGAAGGGTAGATTTGGTTTCTACTAAGCCAAGGGTTCTCTTGGATGGTTCACACAACAAGGAATCAATCGATGCTTTATTAGATATTCTTAAAAATTTTGACTATGAAAAGTTGATTGTTGGATTTTCAATCTTAAAAGATAAGGACCACAAGGATATTATAAGGAAAATTGCAAGTACTTCTAATAAGTTAATAATAACTCACATAGAAGATAATCCTAGGGCTCTTGATACAGATAAAATAGAAGAAGAAGCTAGGGAATATGCTTCAGATATTCATGTAATTAACGATAACAAAGAAGCCTTTGAATATTCACTAAAAGATGTAGGAGCAAAGGACTTAGTTCTTTGGTGTGGGTCCTTGTACTTGGTTGGAAAGATTTTATCGTTTATAGAAAAATAAAAAAAGTCGTCCATATAATGGCTTGTTTATCAGAGAAATTAAACCAAGTCATATCCTATGGGCGATTTTTGTATTTTTAAAAATTTATATACTATTTAAGTATTTCACTCTAGAAAAAAATTCAGAAGGTAAAGTTTTTTTATTATTTCTCTTCTTGGTTGATAGGATAAATAGTTTTTCCTTGGCTCTAGTCATTGCCACATAAAAGACCCTTCTTTCTTCTTCTAGGTTTTTTTCTGGATTTTTTTCATAATCTATTATAGGAAATTCATTCTTATTTAGGTCAACCACAAAGACTCTATCATATTCTAGCCCCTTTGACCTATGGATGGTTTGAAGGATAAGGTTAGAATTAGACCTCAACTTGATTTTTTTCTTAAGATTTAAGATTTTTTTATCAAAATCTTCTATGGTTTTAAGGTCCTTGGTGAAATTTACAAGACTTTCAATAAATAAATCCTTGTTTACAATTTCCTCAGCAAACTTATTTGCCTTAAGTGATGAATACTCCTTATAGCCCATATATTTGTATATATATGATATTTTTCTGGATAAAGGAAGTTTTCTGAGATGGACCAGCTTTCTTTCGATATCATAAAGGGAATTTTTCCTATCATAGTCAAGCATATCGTAATAAAAATCAAAAACATCTATGTTAATAGGTTTGGTATTAAGTTTTTCAATCTCAATTTTTTTTATATATGTTTTTATCTTATAATAAACATTTTCAAAGGATTCGACATTGTTAAAATCTTCGGAAAATTTGATTATATCAAAAATATCATCTATAATTTGAGACTTAAAAAACTCTAGAAAATCATCGTTAATAATAAAATCAAGCCCATCTTCAAGGAGAAAACTAATTAGGTTAATGGCAGAAATATTATTTCTGAATAAGATAGCATTAGTTTGGTTAGGAGAAAGATTTTTCTTGATGAAATTATACTGGTCGTGGGAATCACCAAGGGTTTTGATTACAACTTTTTCTCCAGTTTCCTTATTGCTTATAATATTTTTTTCATAACGATACTTGTTTTCCTTTATAAAATTGCCTGCGAGGTATGAAATATTTCTGCTAGACCTGTGGTTTTCGTTCATGATGATTATTTCTGCATTTGGATAATGAGCCTTAAAATCAAGTAGATACTCAGGTTCAGCTGCTCTAAAAGAATAGATTGATTGGTCATCATCTGCAACTACCATAAAATTATTATTAAGTTTTACAATTTCATGTAAGATTTTAAATTGTATAATGGATGTATCTTGCCCTTCGTCTAGCTGAAAATATTGGTATTTGTTGTGAATTGATTTTAAAAGTCTAGGATTTTCTTCTAGAAGTCTTAGGGCCAAGGTCTGCATATCATCAAAATCTATGTAGTTATTGGTTTTTTTAAAATTTTCATATATTTCATAAACTTTCTCAATATTTTTTATCCTAACTTTTTTGAGGTAGGATTCATCTAACATGGCATTTTTCATGTAGGATGTTTCTGTAAAAAAGTTCATCACGTCTTCTCTTGATACTTTTTTATTGTTTATATCCTGATAGATACGTCTTACCAAGTCATATTTATTATAAGTATCTGTAGATTCTAATAGTCTTAATTCTCTATGAAATTTTTTTAAGTAATTTCTTATAATTAGGTAGCAAAAAGCATGAATGGTCATGATATTTGTATCATCACTACCGTAGCGATTTTTCATATCAATAGCTTGGGTCCTAGAAAAAGTTAAGGTTAAGATCTTATTTGGATTTATAATTTTGCTTAGGTTATTAATTCTTTCTAAGAGCATGGTAGTCTTGCCAGCCCCAGGCACTGCAAGGACTAGGCAAGGACCATCAACAAAACTTGCTGCCTTATTTTGTATATCTGTTAATCTCATATTATTATCATACCATATATTTTTTTGAAAAATGTGATAAAATAGGAGGTAAGTATAGTATAATAAAAGTAGTAGAATATAATTATGGGGGAAAATATGCTTACAACACAATTTTTAAAATCTAGAACTTCAACAAGAGATTTCAAGGATGTTGAACTTACAAAATCTGATCTAGAAAAACTTGAAAAAATAATTGATGCAGAAATTATAAAATTAGGAAAGGATGACCTTTCTTTTATAATCCAAACCGATGGAGAAAGAGTATATAAGGCTCTTGATGGTAAGGCTGGATATAAAGGAATAATGATTAAGGCACCAGCTTACCTTGCCTTAAATACCCTAAATAACGACCCAGCAAGCTTAGTTAAGGGCGCTTATGGTGTAGAAGAAATAATCACAGAACTTGACAAAATGGGAATCGGCAACTGCTGGATTACAGTAGGAGATGTAGAAGAAAATGTTAAAAAATCTGTATTTGACTATGACAAGGGTCAAGTAAACCTACTTCTAGCCATTGGTTATCCAGTAGATACAACTGTTAGAGAACATCAGTTTGATGACAGAAAGGGTATTGGCGAATTTGTATTCTTAGATGAAGTTGGTAAAAAAGCTACAAACGAAGACCTTGAACAAAGAGGCTTAGACGAAATTTTTGCCTACGCAAGATTTGCTCCATCAGCTTATAATGCTCAACCATGGAGATTTGTTCTTGTTGATGACTTAATCAAACTTTATATTGAAGATTATAAGGGAAATGCAAACCTACTCGATGCTGGAATTATCATGTACTACATTGATAAATTAGGAGAAAGCATTTCAATGGGTTCAAAATGGGAAATTAAACCAGAAATTAATGACGACAAATATGTCTATATAGCAAGTAAACAACTATAAGATTAAGGGCGCCAAGGCGTCCTTTTTAGGAGGGTGAAATATTGATTAGAATATATAATGAAACTTATTTTGAAAAAATGAGAAAGGCAGCTGAGATTTTATGTCAAACTCACCTTGCCTTAAGAGAAGTAATAAGGCCAGGAATATCTACTAATGATTTAGATAAATTTGCTAATAAATTTATCGTTGACCATAAAAAAGCAATTCCTGCCCAACTAGGTTACCAAGGCTTTCCTTTTACTCTTTGTACATCAGTAAATGATGAGATTTGCCATGGTTATCCAACAGATAGGCCTCTTAAGGAAGGAGATATCTTGTCAATTGATAATGTAGTTAACTTAGGTGGGGGACTCGCTGATTCTTGTTGGACTTATACAATAGGAAAGATGAGTGAAATAGACCAGAAGTTAGTTGATGTAAACCTAGAAGCTCTAAATAAAGCTATAAAAGTTGCTGTGCCAGGTAATAGGATTGGTGACATAGGAGCTGCTATTCAAGAATATGTAGAGGGTGAAAATGGATTTTCTGTTATAAGAGACTTTATTGGTCATGGAATTGGTAAAGAAATGCACGAAGACCCACAAGTACCTCACTATGGCAAGGCTGGTAGAGGACCTAGGATAGAAGCAGGAATGGTATTTACAATAGAGCCAATGATTGCTATAGGTGATTGGCATATGAAGCTTGATGACAATGGCTGGACAGCAAGAACAGTTGATGGTTCAAAGGTAAGTCAATTTGAACATCAATTAATAATTCACGAAGATGGTCCAGAGGTGATTACAGACCAAACAAAGTATAAGCTAACTGAAGAAGACCTAGAATTCATTAAAGCATATAAAGAAAAATATAATTTGTAGTTAGCTATTGAATTTATGCTTAGATGTAGTATTATAAAAATAGATATGGATTGTTAGGAAATTCCGCAAAACCTATCCCAAGTTTATTGGGATAGGTTTTTTCATTTTTAAGGTGGTGGTATAAATTTTTGTTAGAAAGGTACTAAATAATAATTCTATAATATCAGAAGATGCTTCAGGAAAAGAAGTTATTGTAATGGGTAAGGGAGTTGGCTTTAGCAAAAAAATCGGTGATAAGATTGAAGATGACAAAATTCAAAAGATTTTCGTTCTAGAAGGAGACAAGAAAAACAACCAACTTGTCAAACTCTTAGAAGATATACCTGAAGAATATTTTGAGCTATCGCAGATGATTATACAAAGGGCTAGTCAAAGACTAGGCAAGGATTTAGCAGATAGTATTTATTTGTCTTTGACAGATCACTTATATATGGCTATAGCTAGGTATAGGGAAGGTCTTCATTTAAAAAATAAGCTCTTGTTTGAAATAGAAAATTTTTACCCTGATGAATATAGTTTAGGACTTGAAGCTTTAAATATTATAGAATCAACATTTTCTGTAAAAATGTCAGAAGACGAAGCTGGCTTTATAGCTATGCATATAGTTGTATCTGAAAATGGGGATGATATAGAGGATTTCTATAAATCTACAAAGTTAGTTCAGAATATTTTGAATATAGTAAAATTCTTTTTCAAAGTCAATTATAATGTAGAAAGTTTTTATTACCAAAGGTTTTTAAGACACCTTAAGTTTTTTAGTTTGAGGATTTTATCCGATGATAAGCATAAAAAATTATCGCTTGAAAATGATTTGTTACCCTTGATAAAAGATAGGTATTTAGATGCTTATAAATGTACTATAAAAATAAAAGACTTTGTCTATGATTCTTTCGATTATGTTTTAGACGATGAGGAAGTTTTGTATTTAACAATCCATATATCACAAGTAATTAGCGATATAAAGGAGGAAAAAAAGACAAAATAAAATTCTAGTTAGGTAGTTACATTAAGTTGGCTAAACTTTCAATTATAAAAAAATTGGAGGTAAAAATGAAATACGAAAAATTAGCAAAAGATATTATTAAATATGTTGGTGGTAAAGAAAATATTAGGTCTGTAGTCCATTGTTCTACAAGGCTTAGGTTTGAATTGGTGGATGAATCAAAGGCTAATGATGAAAAAGTTCAGGCTTTAAACGAAGTTTTAAGTCTTGTTAAAAAATCCGGTCAATATCAATTAGTTATTGGAAATGATGTAGATAGGGTTTATCAAGAAATAGCAAAAGATTTAAATATAAAAAATTCAAATAATAAGAAAAAAGATGAAAGAAAAGTAGTAGATAGGGTTTTAAGTGCGATTACAGGATCAATTGCTCCAGTAATCCCACTCTTGGCTGGCGTTGGTATAGGAAAGGTTCTTCTTCTTGTACTTAGTTTAACAGGTATTTTGGCAGAAGATTCTCAAACCTATATTATGCTTAAATTTATTTTTGATACTGGATTCTATTTTATGCCAGCCTTTATTGGTTTTTCTGCAGCCAAAATATTTGGTACAAATCAATACTTGGGCGCCTTCCTTGGCCTATGTTTAGTAAACCTGGTTTGGATGGATATAGTAAAAGAAGGTGGTGTATTTAAGTTTTTAGGTCTTAGTGTTCCTTTAGTAAAATATACATCAAGCTTAGTGCCTGCCCTTATGGGTGTTTGGATAATGTCATATGTGGAAAAATATGTCAAGAAAATTGTTCCAGAC